>NZ_JBBAYJ010000003.1 GCF_037153975.1 Aquipuribacter sp. SD81 | reverse complement strand
GCCCGGGTGGTGCTGCCGTGCGGGCCGGTGGAGGAGTGGCTGCACCACCGCCTCGCGGCGTGAGCCCCACCGTGCCGACCAGTGGCGGGACCGTACCTGTTCTGACATAACGTCCATTATCGGTGCGCAGCGTCTGGCGGCGTCAGACCGGCGTCGCCCTGCTCGTGGCGCGGGCGTGCAGCCCGACCAGCACCTGGTCGAGCGCGGCCTCGAGCGGCCAGCTCGACCGTTCGGGCTGGCTCAGCACGAGACCGCCCTGGATGGCGGCGAGGATCGCCGCAGCCAGGCGCTGCGGGTCGGCCTCGGCCTCGATCTCGCCGTTCGCCTGCATCCGCGCCACGCCGGCGGCCAGCAGCCCGCGCCAGGAGGCCATGGCCTGCGTGATCTCCGCCTCGGTCTCCGGGTCCGTGGCCGCCAGCTGGGTGGCCAGGGACCCGATCGGGCACGCCCACCGACCCCGGTGGAGGTAGTACGCCACCAGCGCACGTCGCCATGCCTCCCAGGACTCCCACGTGGACAGGTCGTGGACGAACGGCTCCTGGGCGGCGAGCAGCTGCTCGCCCTCCCAGGCGGCCACCGCCCGCACCAGCTCGGCCTTGCCCCCCGGGAAGTAGTGGAAGAGCTGGCTCTTGCTCGTCAGGGTCTGCGCGCGGACGTCGTCCAGGGTGGTGGCCCCGATGCCGGCGGAGAGGATCTGCATGCCGGTGGCCTCGACGATGCGCTGCCGGGTGCGTCGACCCCGCTCGGTCAGTCTCGCCTCGCCCATGCCACGACTGTACCGTCTGGTTGGACCAGCCGGTCCACCCCGTGTTACGAATGGACCATGCAGTCCAACGGACAGCTCCTGTCCACCCTCACCCCCCACCCCGCGCTCGCCGGTCGCACCGCCCTGGTCACCGGGGCCACCAGCGGCATCGGCGAGGCGATCGCCCGCGTGCTGGCCGCCTCGGGGGCGACCGTGGCCGTCCACGGCCGCGACGAGGAGCGCGCCGACGCCGTCGTCTCCGCCGTCACCGCCGCCGGCGGCAAGGCCCACGCGGTGACCGGGGACCTGGCCGGCGGCCACGACCAGGTCCGCGGGCTGGCCGAGCGGGCCACCGAGGTGCTGGGTGGCCGCGTGGACGTCCTCGTGAACAACGCCGGGCTGTACCCCGTCTCCCCCACCGAGGCGGCCACCGACGACGACGTCGACGCGATGCTCGCCGTGAACGTGCGCGCCCCCCACGTCCTCGTCGCCGCCCTGGCCCCGGCCATGGCCGAGCGCGGGGACGGCGCCGTGGTCAACATCGGCTCGTGGATGGCCCGCACGGGCGTGCCGTTCGGGGCGATGTACACCGCCACCAAGGCCGCCCTGGAGCAGATGACGCGCACCTGGGCCGCGGAGTACGGCCCGCGCGGCGTACGGGCGGTCACCGTCGCGCCGGGGGCGACCGCGACCCCGGGCAACGCCGGCAGCGCCGACGCGGTGGCCGCGATGACCAGCGGCACCCCGGCCGGGGTGCCGGTCCGTCCCGTGGACGTCGCCCGCGCGGTGCGCTGGGTCGTCTCCGAGGAGGGTGCGTTCCTGCACGGCTCGATCATCGACGTCGACGGCGGCATCAGCGCCACCCGGGGGGCGTGAGCATGGGCATCACCTCGCGCTTCGACGCCACGTCCACCGCGGCCGAGGTCGCGGCCGGGACCGACCTGTCCGGCACGACGGCCGTGGTCACCGGGGGCTCCTCGGGCATCGGCGTGGAGACCGCCCGCGCCCTGGCCGGCGCCGGCGCCGCGGTCACCCTGGCCGTGCGGGACACCGCCGCCGGGGACCGCACGGCCGAGGACATCGCCGCCACGACGGGCGCAGCAGTCCGGGTGGCCGCGCTCGACCTGGCCGACCCCGCCTCGGTGGAGGCCTTCGTCGCCGCCTGGGAGGGCCCGCTGCACCTGCTGGTGGCCAACGCCGGGGTGATGACCCCGCCGCTGACGCGCACCGCCGACGGGTGGGAGCTGCAGCTGGCCGTCAACCACCTGGGCCACTTCGCCCTCGCCACCGGCCTGCACGGCGCCCTGGCCGCCGACGGGGCCGCGCGCGTCGTCGTGGTCTCCTCCAGCGGGCACGCCTCCTCCCCCGTCCTGTTCGACGACCCCTCGTTCGAGCGGCGGCCCTACGACCCGGGCGTGGCCTACGGGCAGTCCAAGACCGCCAACGTCCTCTTCGCGGTGGAGGCCACCCGGCGCTGGGTCGGCGACGGCATCACCGCCAACGCGGTGATGCCCGGGGGGATCTTCACCAACCTCCAGCGCCACTGGGACCCGCAGGTGCGGGAGGGGATGAAGGAGCAGTTCGCGTCCGTGTCCAAGACCCCGGAGCAGGGCGCGGCGACCTCCGTGTGGGCGGCCACCTCACCCGACCTGGCCGGGGTGGGCGGTCTCTACCTCGAGGACTGCCACGAGGCCGAGGTGGTGGACGCGGTCACCGACGGCCTCCACGGTGTGGTGCCCCACGCCCTCGACCCCGACGCCGCCCGGCGGCTCTGGGAGCTGTCGGAGGAGATGCTGGCCGGCTCCCGGGCCCGTCGCGGCGTCTGAGGGTCCGCCTCGACGCCGTCCCGGACGCGCGTCGACGGCGGTCCGTCGCTTCTGTCCGGGGTCCTCGGTACCCCTGTCCCATGAGCGCAGACGCCGTCGTCCTGGAGGCAGAGAGCGTGCTGCGGCGCGCCGCGGACCGCCTCACGAGCCCGCAGCCCGGTCAGTGCCTCGCCTGCTTCGTCGCGTCGGCGCTCGAGCAGTACGGCTGCGACGGCACCCTGCGCTTCTGTCTGCGCTACCGCGACGTGGTCGCGCCGCGGGCGGTCGCGCTCGTCGGCCGCCTGGACCGTGTGGGCGCGTTCTGCGACTGCGAGCTGTTCCTCAACGGCTACGAGCTGCCGGACGAGGACACCGACCGCCCCGCGTACTGCCTCGCGGTGCGGAAGGGCTCCGTCACGCCCTGCGCCCTGTGGCGGCGGCACCGACGTGGCTGAGGACGAGCTCCGCCAGCTCGGAGACGTCGTCCGACAGCGCGTGGTCGCGGCCCGGCAGCACGTGCACCACCGCGTGCGGGACCGCGGCGGCGTAGCGGTCGGCGTGCTCCGGCTCGACCACCTCGTCGGCGTCCCCGTGCACGACCAGCACCGGCAGGTCGCGCGGCAGGCCGCGTGGCGCGTCGGCGGGCAGGTCGGCGTCCCAGGCGGGCCAGCCGCCCTCACCGACGTAGGGCGCAGCAACGAGCACGAGCAGCCGCACCGGTGGCGCCGACGGCTCGGCGAGCACACCGGCGAGCACCGTCCCGCCGAAGGAGTGCCCCACTGCGACCACGTCGTCGCCGCAGGCCGTGAGCTCCTCGCGGACGGCCGGGGCCCACGTGCGGTGGCGCGGGTCGTCCGCGTCCGGCATCCGCGGGAAGACCACGTCCCAGCCGTCGCCGAGGCGTGCCCGCAGGTCGGCCACGCGCGCGTCCCACTCGTCGTACGTCGCCGCCCCGGCACCCTGCACGAACAGCACCTTCTGCGTCCCACTCACACGGCGGCAGACCGTCCGGGGCGGCGGAAGTCACCGGACGGACCTCAGCCGTCGAACACCGACCAGCAGATGTCGTTGCGCCGCTGCTGGTCCTCGAGCACCAGAGCGCGGACCTCGTCCGGGAGCCGCTCACGCTGCCAGCGGCACTCGCGACGGCCGGCTGCCACCCCCTCGGCCCCGTCGCCGGCCGCCGCCCGCACCGCCTTGATGGCGTACGCGGCGGCGCCGAGGTCGTGCTCGGCGACGTGGGCGACGACCGCCGCCTGCCCGGCGGCGTACGCCGCGTGGCGGGCCGCCCCGCGCAGGTCGCGCGCCGCGCCCATCGCGTGCCCGCCCGCCGCGCGCGAGGCCGTCATCGTCACCGCTCCCCCGGCCCAGGCACGTGCGTGCTCGATCGCGGTCCGCGGCCGCCGGTCGTCGGGACGGACCGCCTCGAACAGCGGGAGCACGTGCTCGGCGCACTCGGCCGCCCAGAGCGCGAGGAGGTGGTGGTCGGCGTCGGTGAGGGTGCCGCCACGTCGGAGGGTCACCAGCCGCGGGTCGCGCACCGACGGGAGGATCACACCGCTACCCCGTCGTCCGGCGGCCACAACACCCGCAGGGGCGACCCCGTGTCGACGAGGAGCCGCCCGTCGGTCACCAGGAGGCGGCGCACCCCCGCGACCGACGCGTCCAGCAGGTGCGGGTGCCGCCCGTCGAACGCAACCACCCGGCAGGCGAAGGCCAGGTCGTACGGCGCCTCCCCCGGCGCCGGCTGCAGGTCCGCGGCGGCGCAGCACCGCGCGGACAGCAGGCCCGCGGCCACCTCCGAGGCGCACGCGCGCAGGGTCGCGGCGACGCCGGTCGCCGAGCGGTCGACGACCAGCACGTGGCCGTCGGGCGCGACCCGCTGCGCGACCGCGCGCGCCGCGGCGCCGGGCGCCCCGCCCACCTCGAGCACGCGTAGGCCCGGCCGCAGCGGCAGCGCGTCGACGACGGCCCGCAGGCGCGGTGACAGGCCGGCGGTCACGTCGCCGTCACCCCAGCCCGACGTCGCACGGGTCCAGCATGCCGCTGCCGCCTCCGGGGGCACCAGGCCGCCGCGGTTGGTGGACCCGCGACGGTCGTGGTCGGCTGTGGTCATGGTGGACACCGCGATCGTCGACGTCGACGGCACCCTCGTCGACACCAACTACCACCACGCCGTCGCCTGGTCCCGGGCGCTCGCGCGCTACGACGTGAGCGTGCCCCTGTGGCGGCTGCACCGCGGCGTCGGCATGGGCGGCGACGTGTTCGTGCCCGAGGTCGCGGGCGAGGACGTCGAGCGCCGGCACGGCGACGACCTGCGCGAGGCGTGGAGCGAGGAGTTCGACCAGGTCATCGACGAGATCCGGCCGCTGGACGGCGCCGCCGAGCTGCTGCGGTCGCTCAAGGACCGTGGCTTCCGGCTCGTGCTCGCGAGCTCCGGCGCCCGCAAGCACGTGGAGCACTTCCTCGACCTCGTCGACGGCCGGGACGTGGCCGACGCGTGGACCACGTCGGAGGACGCCGAGACCAGCAAGCCCGCCCCGGACCTCGTGCAGAACGCGCTGGCGAAGGTCGAGGGCCGCTCCGCCGCGATGATCGGCGACTCCGTCTACGACGTCATGGCCGCCGGTCACCTCGACGTGCCGACCCTCGCCCTGCTCACCGGCGGGTTCTCGGCCGCCGAGCTCCGGGAGACCGGGGCGCAGGCGGTCTTCGAGTCCCCGCGCGACCTGCACGACCACCTCGACGAGACCGTCCTCGCCCGCCCCTCGTAGGGTCCCCGGCATGGGTGCTCGCGCGGCCGTCCTCGTCACCGGCACGGAGGTCCTGACCGGTCGGGTGCCCGACGCGAACGGCCCGTGGCTCGCCGAGCACCTGCGCCGGCTCGGCGTCGACGTCGGCACCGTCGTCACCGTCGGGGACCGCCCCGACGACCTCGCCACGTCCCTCCGCCACCTGCTCGCGGGCCACGACCTCGTCGTCACCACCGGCGGGCTCGGACCCACCGCCGACGACCTGACCGTCGAGGTGGTCGCCGACGTGCTCGGCCGCCCGCTCACCCTCGACGAGGCCCTCGAGGCACGTGTCGGCGCCGTCGTCGCCCGCATCGTGGCGGCCCGCGGCTGGCGCACCCCGCAGGCCGAGCTCGACGCCGGCACCCGCAAGCAGGCGCTCGTCCCCGAGGGGGCGCACGTCCTCGAACCCGTCGGCACCGCACCGGGGCTCGTCCTCACCCCCGCCGCCGGTGGTCCGCCCGTCGTCGTGCTGCCCGGCCCGCCGACGGAGCTGCAGCAGATGTGGCCCGCCGCCGAGGCGCTCGACGTCGTCCGGCGTGCTCTCGGCCTCGACGGGGCGGCGCCCGCCCTGCGGCAGGAGACGGTCCGGCTCACGGGGCCGCCCGAGGCCGAGCTCGCGGGCGTGCTGCGGGAGCACGAGGAGCGGCACGGGCCGCTGACCGAGGCCGGCCTGGAGGTGACGACGTGCCTGCGCGAGGGCGACCTCGAGGTCGTCACCCGCTTCCGCGACGACGCGGCAGCGGCCTACGAGCAGCTCGTCTCCGCCGTCACCGCCCGCTTCGGCGACGCCGTGTACAGCACCGACGGCTCCCGGGTCGACGACCTCGTCGCGGCCGGGCTGCGGCGTCGCGGCTGGACGGTGTCGACGGCCGAGTCGTGCACGGCGGGTCTGCTGGCGGGCCGGCTCGCCGACGTGCCCGGGTCCTCGGAGTACCTGCTCGGCGGCGTCGTCTCCTACGCCGACGAGGTCAAGCGGGACCTGCTCGGCGTACCCGCGGACCTCCTCGCCCGCCACGGTGCCGTCAGCGAGGAGGTGGCCGTGGCCATGGCGGAGGGGGTGCGCAGCCGGCTCGGCACGACCCTCGGGGTGTCCGTCACCGGCATCGCCGGTCCGGGAGGCGCCCGGCCCGGCAAGCCGGTCGGCCTCGTCCACGTCGCCGTCGCCGGGCCGGACGGCACCGACGCCCACCGCTGGCAGCTGAGCGGGGGCCGACCGCACGTGCGGGCCCGGACGGTCGTGCGCTGCCTGCACCTGCTGCGCCGCGCGGTCGGCTGAGCCGGGCCGCGGGCGCCGGCTCAGGGTCGGACGCCCCACCCGCCGTCGGCGTCTAGCGTCTGCCCCGTCACCCACCCCGCGTCCTCCGACAGCAGCCACGCGACGACCGGGGCCACGTCGCCGGGCGTGCCCCAGCGCCCGCGGGGCATGCGCTCGGCCACCCACCCGCGGGTCGCGTCGTCGGCGTACCCGGTGTCGACCGGGCCGGGGTTCACGCAGTTGACGGTCGCGCCGAGCGCGGCGGCGGTGGTGGCGAGCGAGGCGGTCACCCCCTGCAGCGCGGCCTTGGACGCCGCGTAGGCGATCTCGTCCGGCATCGGCCGCTGGTGCACCCCCGTCGTGAACAGCACGACCCGGCGGGCACCGACGGCGAGCGCCTCCCGCGCGAGCAGCAGCGACGCGCGCGTGTTGACGGCGAAGCACGCGTCGAGCTCGCCGGCCTCCACCTTCATGACGTCGCCCGCCGCGGACCGGGCGTGCACCGCGACGACGGCGTCCAGGCCGCCGAGGTCCTCGACCGCTAACGCGACGAGCGCCGCGGGCGCCTCCGGGTCCGCGAGGTCGACCGCCCGCCACGACGCCAGCGCGTCGGTCGCGGCGGGCTCACCCCTCCCCCACGGCTGCTCGGCGTCGTGGTCCGGCCAGCCGGCGCCCGCCACCCGCCAGCCCCGCGCCGCGAGGTCACCGGCGACCGTCGCGGCGATGCCGACCGACCGGCTGACGCCGGTGACGAGGACCCTCAGGTCGACGCTCACGCGACGTAGGCGGCGAGGTGCTGCCCCGTCAGGGTCGACCGTGCCGCGACCAGGTCGGCGGGCGTCCCCTCGAACACGACGCGGCCGCCGTCGTGCCCGGCACCGGGGCCGAGGTCGACGATCCAGTCCGCGTGGGCCATGACGGCCTGGTGGTGCTCGATGACGACGACCGAGCGGCCGGAGTCGACGAGACGGTCGAGCAGGCCCAGCAGCTGCTCGACGTCGGCCAGGTGCAGCCCGGTCGTCGGCTCGTCGAGCACGTACACCTCCCCCTTCTCCCCCATCTGCACGGCGAGCTTGAGCCGCTGCCGCTCGCCGCCGGACAGCGTGGTGAGCGGCTGGCCGAGCGTGAGGTAGCCGAGGCCCACGTCGACGAGGCGCTCGACGACCTTCGCCGCCGCGGGCGTGCGCGCCTCGCCGGTCGAGAAGTACCCGACGGCCTCGGCGACGGGCATGGCGAGCACCTCGGCGATGTCGCGCCCGCCGAGCGTGTACTCCAGGACCGCCGCCTGGAAGCGCCGGCCCTCGCAGTCCTCGCACGTCGACTCGACCGTCGCCATGACCCCGAGCTCGGTGAAGATGACGCCCGCGCCGTTGCACGTCGGACAGGCACCCTCGGAGTTCGAGCTGAACAGCGCCGGTTTCACCCCGTTCGCCTTGGCGAACGCCTTGCGGACGGGCTCGAGCAGGCCCGTGTACGTGGCCGGGTTGCTGCGCCGCGACCCGCGGATGGCGCCCTGGTCGATGACGACGACCCCGTCGCGTCGGGCGACGGAGCCGTGCACGAGCGAGCTCTTGCCGGACCCGGCCACGCCGGTCACGACGCACAGCACGCCGAGGGGGATGTCGACGTCAACGTCGCGCAGGTTGTGCGCGGCGGCCCCGCGCACCTCCAGGACGCCGGTGCGCTGCCGGACGGTGTCCTTCAGCCGGGCCCGGTCGTCGAGGTGCCGCCCGGTCACGGTGTCGCTCGCCCGCAGGCCCTCGACCGTCCCCTCGAAGCAGATCGAGCCGCCGGCGGTGCCCGCGCCCGGCCCGAGGTCGACGACGTGGTCGGCGACGGCGATCGTCTCGGGCTTGTGCTCGACGACGAGCACGGTGTTGCCCTTGTCCCGCAGCCGGAGCAGGAGCGCGTTCATCCGCTCGATGTCGTGCGGGTGCAGCCCGATGGTCGGCTCGTCGAACACGTACGTGACGTCGGTGAGCGACGAGCCGAGGTGGCGGATCATCTTCGTGCGCTGCGCCTCCCCGCCGGACAGCGTCCCCGACGGCCGGTCCAGCGACAGGTAGCCGAGCCCGATCTCGGCGAAGGAGTCGAGCAGGTGCTGCAGCCCCGCGAGCAGCGGCGCCACCCCGGGCTCGTCGAGCCCCCGCACCCACTCCGCGAGGTCGGTGATCTGCATGGCGCACACGTCGGCGATGTTCTTGCCGCGGATGCGCGACGACCGCGCCTCCGGTGCGAGCCGGGTGCCCTCGCAGTCCGGGCACGGGGAAAACGCGACGGCCCGCTCGACGAACGCGCGGACGTGCGGCTGCAGCGCCTCGACGTCCTTGGACAGCACCGACTTCTGCAGCTTCGGGATGATGCCCTCGTACGTGAGGTTGATGCCCTCCACCTTGATCTTGGTGGGCTCACCGTGGAGGAGGGTCTCCAGCTGCTCGTCGGTGAAGTCGCGGATCGGCGTGTCCATGGGCAGCCCGACGCCCGCGAACAGCCGGCCGTACCAGCCGTCCATGCTGTAGCCGGGGACGGTGAGCGCGCCGTCGTTCAAGGACTTCTCGTCGTCGTACAGCGCCGTCCGGTCGATGTCGTCGACGCGGCCCATGCCCTCGCAGCGCGGGCACATGCCGCCGAGGCGGTTGAACGTCGCCTTCTCCGCCTTCGCCTTACCGCCGCGCTCGACCGTGATGGCCCCGCTCGCCCGGACGGACGGCACGTTGAACGAGTACGCGTTCGGCGGGCCGATCTGCGGGTCGCCGAGCCGGCTGAAGAGGATCCGCAGCATGGCGTTGGCGTCGGTGACCGTGCCGACGGTGGAGCGGGGGTTCGCCCCGATCCGCTCCTGGTCGACGATGATCGCCGTGGTGAGCCCGTCGAGGTAGTCGACCTCGGGCCGGGCCAGCGACGGCATGAAGCCCTGCACGAAGGCGCTGTAGGTCTCGTTGATGAGGCGTTGGGACTCCGCGGCGACCGTCGCGAAGACGAGCGAGCTCTTGCCCGAACCGGACACCCCGGTGAACACCGTGAGCCGCCGTTTGGGCAGCTCGACGCTCACGTCCTTGAGGTTGTTCTCCCGGGCGCCCTGAACCCGGATCGTGTCGTGGCTGTCCGCGGCGTGCGGCGTCCCGCCGTCCGTGGTCGTGCTCGTGCTCATGCGGCCTCCCACCCTCTCCCCCGCTGCCGACCGGACCGGGGGCCGGAACTCATCGCTGCTGCACGCGCAGCAGGTTGCCCGCGGGGTCGCGCAGCGCGCAGTCGCGGACGCCCCACGGCTGCTCCGCCGGCTCCTGCACGACCTCCGCACCGGCCGCCTGCACCCGCTCGAACACGCCGTCGAGGTCGTCGGTGGCGAGCAGCAGGCTCGCGTACGTGCCCTTGGCCATCATCTCCCGGATGGTCCGGCGCTCCCCGTCGGTGACACCAGGGTCGGCGCCGGGCGGGTGCAGGACGATGTTGACGTCCGGCTGCGAGGCCGGGCCCACCGTGTTCCAGTGCATCCCGCCGTACTCCACCTGCTGCCGGACCTCGAAGCCGAGGACGTCGCGGTAGAAGGCGAGCGAGGCGTGCGGGTCCTCGTGCGGCAGGAAGGTCGAGTGGAGTCCGATGTCCATGCCGCTCACGCTAGGGACCGCGCGGCCCGGCGGGCTTCTCGATTCCTGACCGGTCGCGTGACCTGCTTCGCGACGCAGGCGGGCATGCCCGCGGTCTCGCGCGCCGCCTCGCGCCGGTACACGCTCGGTGGCACGCCGACGAGCTCGGTGAAGCGGGTGCTGAAGGTGCCGAGGGACGAGCACCCGACGGCGACGGACACCTCGGTGACGCTCAGGTCCCCGCGTCGCAGCAGGGCCATCGCGCGCTCCACCCGCCGCGTCATGAGGTAGCTGTACGGCGACTCCCCGAAGGCGAGGCGGAACTGCCGGCTCAGGTACCCCGCCGACAGGTGGACGTCGCGCGCGAGCGCCTCGACGTCCAGCGGCTCGGCGTGGTCCCGGTCGATCCGGTCGCGCACCCGGCGCAGCAGCGCGAGCAGCGCGAGGTCGCTCACGCCCGCCCCCCGAGCAGGTCCGGCAGCGGGACGGCCTCCCGCGGCAGGACCTGCGAGGCGCCCGCGAGCAGCAGGCGGGGCGCGCCGCGGCCGACCGCCCGGACCGTGTCGTCGACGACGAGCGCCCCGCCGGCCTCGGGCAGCCCCCAGCGCGGACCGACGGGGTCGTCTGGGTCGCGCCACACGGGCTCGCGGGCACCGTCGTCGTGGACGACGGCCAGGCCGGGGACGAGACCGAGACCGGCCGTGACGGCCGGGCCCGGCCCACCGCGGCGCTCCGGCAGCACCGTCCGGGCGCACAGGACCATGGCCCCGGCGGAGGCGCCCGACAGCGCCGCGCCGCCGGCGTGCGCCTCCGACAGGGCGCGTGCGAGCCGGCCGCCGTCCCCGGTGAGGCCGTCCAGCAGGCGGGCGGGCGACCCGCCCGGCAGGACGACGACGGCCGCCTCGCCGACGGCCCGGACGCAGGCGTCGAGGTCGACCTCGGGGTGCGGGGTCACCTCGACCGGGCGGCGGGCCACGTCGGTGTACCAGCGGCGCGCGCGGGAGGCGGCGTGCTCGTGGTCCGGGCCCGGTGTCGCGGCCCCGAGCACCACGACCACGGGACCGGGCGGCGCGAGCGACAGCAGCTGCTCGTCCATGCCGCGGCACGCCGGCTGCATCTCCCCGCCGCCCTGCAGCAGGATCGCGCCGGAGCGCCGCCCGTCCACGTCGACCCGGCCGTCCGCCACGGGCACACCCTGCCGCCGTCGCGTCGGCGGCTCAAGCCCCGGTCGTGAGGCGGCTGCACCTACGGGTGACGGCCTCGACCCGGGCCACCACGTCGCGTGGCACGATCGGCGCGTGGGCGCCGACCAGGACCACGAGCACGGCCACGAGCAGGGCCGTGAGCACTGGCACGGCCACGGGCACGGCCACGAGCCCGACCGCACGGGCGTCGCGCGCGTCCTGGGCCACCTCACCCACGCGTGGCGCCCCCACAGCCACGACCACGCCGACTCCGTCGACGACGCGCTCGCCACGTCGGCCGCGGGCATCCGCGCCACCAAGGTGAGCCTCGTGCTCCTCGGCGCGACCGCGCTGCTGCAGCTCGTCGTGTACGCGTTCAGCGGGTCGGTGGCCCTCCTCGCCGACACGATCCACAACCTCTCCGACGCCTTCACGTCGGTGCCGTTGTGGATCGCGTTCGTGCTGGTGCGCCGACCGCCGTCCCGGCGCTTCACCTACGGCCTCGGTCGGGTCGAGGACCTGGCCGGCATCCTCATCGTCCTGTTCATCGCCGCCAGCGCCGTGCTCGTCGCCGTCGAGAGCGTCCGTGCCTTCGCCGACCCCCAGCCCTTCACCAACACCTGGGTGGTGGCCGCCGCGGGCGTCATCGGCTTCCTCGGCAACGAGGCGGTCGCCGTCTACCGGATACGCGTCGGGCGGCGGATCGGCTCCGCGGCGCTGGTCGCCGACGGCAACCACGCGCGCACCGACGGCATCACGAGCCTCGGGGTGCTCCTGAGCGCGGTCGGCGTGGGTCTCGGCTTCCCGCTCGCCGACCCGCTCGTCGGTCTCGCGATCACCGTCGCGATCCTCGTCATCCTCGTGGGCGCCGCGCGTGACGTGCTGCGCCGCCTGCTCGACGCCGTCGACCCGGAGCTCGTGACGGCGGCGGAGCGGGTGCTGCGGGACGTCGACGGCGTGCGCGGGGTCGAGGGCGTCCGCATGCGCTGGACCGGTCACCGGATCCGCGCGGAGGCCGACATCGCCGTCGACGGCGCGCTCGGGCTGCGTGCCGCCCACGACATCGCCGAGGCGGCCCGGCACGAGCTGCTGCACCGGGTGAAGGGCCTCGACGACGTGACGGTGCACGTCGGCCCGGAGCACCTGCCCGGCGAGGCCGACCCGCACGCCCTCACCCACCACCACCGCGACGGCGGAGAGCGCGCTCAGGCCCCGCGGCGCCAGACCTCGGAACCGCCCACGTAGCCGCCGCCGCTCCGCTCCCCCGTCGCCACGAAGCCGGCGCGCCGCACCGCCCGCCCGACCGCGGGGTCGCGCAGGGGCACGCGGACCGTCACGGGGACCTCGCGCGGGAGCGCCCCGAGGAGCGGCGCGAGCGCCGCCCGGCCGCGACGGGTGCCGGGGACGACGAGCCGCACGACCTCGAGCGCGCCGTCGCGCTCGCGCCATCCCAGCATCGCGAGGACCGGCTCCGCCGGCGCCCCGACCCACACCGCCGCGGCCTCGCGGGGGTCGGCGCCGTCCCCGGCGGGCAGGTCGACGTGCAGCGGCACGACGTCGGGTCCGCTCAGCGCGTCCACGAGCCGCCGGTCGGCCGTCGCGGCGCCGGCGTCGTCGAGCCGCTCGTGCAGCGCGAGGGCGGTGCGGGCCGCCACGAGCGCCTCCGTCCGCCGGCCCGCTGCCGCGAGGGCCGCGGCGTCCGCGGCCCACGCGTCCGCCCGGACCGCGGGCGGGTCGCCCGCGCGCACCCGCCCCGCCACCTCGGTCCCTGACACCTCGGTACCCGCCACCTCAGTCCCTGCCGCAGACCTCCTCGATCGCGGCGAGGTCCTCGGCGTCGGGCTCCCACAGCCCCGCCCGCACGTTGGCGCGCACCTGCTCCGGCGTGCGTGCTCCCGCGATGACGCTCGCGACGGCGGGCTGGGCCGCGAGCCCGCCGAGCGCCACCGCGAGGAGGTCGACGCCCCGCTCGGCGGCGAGCCGCTCCAGCGCCTCGATGGTGTCGAAGTCGGCGCCCGCGAGCCGCTGCGCCATGCGGGGCGAGGACAGGCGCGACCCCTCGGGCGCGGCCTCGCCGCGGCGGTACTTGCCCGACAGCAGCCCCGAGGCCATCGGGTAGTACGGCAGCAGCCCCACCCCGACGTGCTCGCACGCGGGCACGAGCTCCGCCTCGGCGCTGCGGTCGAGCAGGTTGTACGCGTTCTGCGCCGACACGAAGCGCTCGGTGCCGAGCTGCTCGGCGGCGCGGTCGGCGTCCACCACCTGCCACGCCGCGAAGTTCGACGAGCCGACGTAGCGGACCTTGCCCTCGCGCACGAGGTCGTCGAGCGCGCCCAGCGTCTCCTCGACGGGGGTCGCGGGGTCCGGGGTGTGCATCTGGAACAGGTCGATCCAGTCGGTGCCGAGCCGGCGCAGCGACCCCTCGACGGCGCGCCGGACCGCCGTCCGCGACCCGTGCGCCTCCCACGCGGGGGCGTCGACCCGGCCGTCGGGGTGGCCGAACTTCGTCGCGAGCACGACCTCGTCGCGCCGGCCCCGCAGGGCGGCACCGAGCAGGCGCTCGCTCTCGCCCGGCTCGGAGCCGTACAGCTCGGCGCAGTCGACGAGGGTCACGCCCGCGTCGAGGGCCGCGTGCACGACGTCGCGGGTGCCGTCGGCGTCGATCCGGGCCCCGAACGTGTTGCCGCCCAGCCCCACCGTCGACACCACGAGACCCGAGTCGCCGAGCCGCCGGTACGTCATCTCGGGGAGGTCGTCCATGAACCGGACCGTAGCCGCCCGGCGGCGCCCTAGCCTGCGCAGGTGCCGCATCCCGCCCTCGCCGGCGTCCCCCTTGGCTTCGCCCACCGGGGCCACACCCCCGACGAGCACCGGACCGACGGCCGGCACGCGTGGGAGAACACCGTCGCGGCCTTCCGGGCGGCCGTCGACCTCGGTCTCACGCACCTGGAGACCGACGTCCACGCCACCGCGGACGGCGTCGCCGTCGTGCTGCACGACCCGGACCTGCGACGGACCACGGGCACGCCGGGGCTCGTCCACGAGCTGACCTGGTCGGCGGTGTCGCGGTACCGGGTGGCGGGGCTGCACGCCGTGCCCCGGGTCGAGGAGGTGCTCGAGGCGCTGCCGGGCACGGTGCTCAACGTCGACGTGAAGACCGCCCGGGCCGCGGCGCCGCTCGCCGCCGCGGTGCGCGGCGCGGCGGCGCAGGACCGGGTGGTGGTAGCGGCCTTCGACGGGCGGCGTGCCCGGGCGGTGCAGCGCGCCGTGCCGGGGGTCGCCCGCTCGGCCGGCACCGCCTCGGTCGCCGCGGCGCGCCTCGCGGTCGGGCTCGCGCGGGTCCGCCCGGCCGTCGCCCGGCGCGCGGTGGGGGCGGTCCTGCGCGGCGCGGACGCCCTGCAGGTGCCGGAGCACGCGCGCGGGGTGCGCGTCGTCACCCCCCTGCTCCTCGACGTCGTCCACGACGTCGGCGCGCAGGTCCACGTGTGGACCGTCGACGACCCCGCCGACATGCACCGCCTGCTCGACCTCGGCGTCGACGGGCTCATGAGCGACCGCGCGGACGTGCTCGCCCGCGTGCTCGGTGAGCGCCGCAGCGGGGCCCGGCGGTGAGCCGCGTCGTCCCGCCCGGCCCGCAGGCGGACCTCGCGGCCCGCCGGCACGAGCAGCGCGGCTGGTACGTCTACGACTGGGCGAACTCCGCCTACGTCACGACGGTCGGCACGGTCCTCGTGGGGCCGTACCTCACCGCGGTCGCGACCGCGGCGGCGTGCCCCGACCTGCCGGCCGGCGCCGCCTGCGAGGGCACCGTCGACCTGCTCGGGTTCATCGCGGTGAGCCCCAACAGCCTCGTCGCGTTCCTCATCAGCATCTCCACGGTCGTCATCGCCGTCCTGCTGCCGTTCGTCGGGGCGGTCGCGGACCGCTCGCCCCGGCGCCGGGTCCTGCTCGCGCGGCTCGCGTGGGCCGGCGCGGCGTGCGCGGCGGGGCTGTTCCTCGTGACCGGCGACGACTGGGCGCTGGGGGCGACGCTGCTCGTGCTCGGCAACGCGTTCCTCGCCGCGTCGCTCACCGTGTACGACGCGGTGCTCGTCGACATCGCCACCCCCGACGAGCGGGACGCGGTGTCGAGCCGGGGCTGGGCGCTCGGCTACCTCGGCGGCTTCCTGCTGCTCGTGGTCAACCTCGGGCTCGTGCTCGGCGCCGACGCGCTCGGCGTGCCGGACGGGCTCGCCGTCCGCCTCAGCCTGCTGTCGGCCGCCGTGTGGTGGGCCGGCTTCACGGTCGTGCCGTACCTGCGGCTGCGGGACCGCCCGCCCACCCACGTCGTGGGCGCCGACGAGGCCGGCCGCGGTCTGCTAGGCGTCGCGCGGGGGTCGGTGCGCCAGCTGGTCGCCACCTTCCGCGAGGCGCGCCGCTACCCGCAGACCCTGCTGTTCCTCGGCGCGTACGTGCTCTTCAACGACGGCGTGCAGACGGTCATCGCCGTGTCGAGCATCTACGGCTCCGTCGAGCTCGGCTTCGCGACCGAGCAGCTCATCGTCGCCATCGTCGTCGTCCAGCTCGTCGCCTTCGGCGGCGCGCTCGCCTTCGGCCGTCTCGCGCGCCGGCTCGGGGCGAAGCGGACCATCCTGGTGTCCCTCGCCGTCTGGACGGTCGTGGTCGCGGCGGCGTTCGTGCTGCCGGAGGGCCGGTTCGGCCTGTTCGTCGCCCTCGCCGCGGGCATCGGCCTCGTCCTCGGGGGCACGCAGGCGCTCAGCCGCTCGCTGTTCAGCCAGCTCGTGCCGTTCGGCAAGCAGGCGGAGTACTTCAGCCTGTACCAGGCGGCGGAGCGAGGGACGTCGTGGTTCGGGACGTTCACGTTCGGGGTCGTGCAGCAGGCGACCGGCTCGTTCCGGCTCAGCATCCTCGCCGTCGTCGTGTTCTTCGTGGTGGGCGGGCTCCTCCTGACGCGCGTCGACGTCCGCCGGGGCATCGCCGACGCGGGCAACGAGGCACCCCGCGTCGTGTGAGTGTGAGCCTCCTCACACGTGCGTCGACCGGAACAGGGTGCATCCGCGGGGCGTTCCCATGACGTAACACAGACGGACCCACCGTGGGTCCTGTTCGCGAGACGGAGGTGCGTGATGGCCGAGCGAAGCCTGCGAGGGTCCCGGCTGGGGGCCATGAGCATGGAGTCGGACGCGGCGGTCCAGCCCGCGCCGCGGCGACCCGCCGAGTACGACTGCCCGAACGGCCACACGATCGTGGTGCCGTTCTCGACCGAGGCCGAGCCCCCGGCCCTGTGGGAGTGCCGCTGCGGCGCCGAGGCGCTGCTGCGCGACGCGACGCGACCGGACCCCAAGCCGGTGCGCCCGCAGCGCACGCACTGGGACATGCTGCTCGAGCGCCGCACCATCGCGGAGCTCGAGGAGCTGCTCGAGGAGCGGCTCGCCCTGCTCCGCGAGGGCAAGCTCCCCCGCTCGGCCTGACCCACCGGCGACCCACCGGCCGCGCCGGCTCCCTCAGGAGCCGTCGCGGCCGTCGTGCGTCCGGGCTCTCGCGCCGAGGCGGCGCAGCTGCCCGGCCCGGTGCTCCGCGCCCCACACCGTCACCCGCCACAGCGCCTCGCGCACGATGTCGCCCGACATCTTCGACACGCCCTCGGCGCGCTCGGCGAAGGTGATGGGGACCTCGACGACCGTGAGGCCGGCCCGGACCGCGCGCCACGCGAGGTCGACCTGGAAGCAGTAGCCGGCGGAGGCGACGTCGTCGAGCGGGATGGTGCGCAGCGCGTGGGCGGTGAACGCCCGGTACCCCGCGGTCGCGTCGCGCAGGTGGGTGCCGAGGGCGAGCCGGGTGTAGAGGTTGCCGCCGCGGCTCAGCAGGCGCCGCTGCACGGGCCAGTCGGTGACCTCTCCCCCGTTCACCCACCGCGACCCGATGACGAGGTCGGCGCCGGCCGCGACGGCGGCGAGCAGCCGGTGCAGCTGCTCGGGGGCGTGGGAGCCGTCGGCGTCCATCTCGCACACGACGTCGTAGTCGCGCGCGAGCGCCCACCGGAAAGCCGCGAGGTAGGCCGCGCCGAGACCGTCCTTGCTGGTGCGGTGCAGGACGTGCACGCGCGGGTCGGCCGCGGCGCGCTCGTCGGCGTAGCGGCCCGTGCCGTCGGGGCTGTCGTCGTCGACGACGAGCACGTCGACGTCCGGCTGGGCGGCGCGCAGCCGGTCGAGCAGCCCCGGTAGCGAGTCGATCTCGTCGTACGTGGGGATGCACACGACGGTGCGCGGGGGCACCGGCTCCTCGCTGCTCACGCGGGGTCCTCCGGGGCGTCGGGGCGGGTGGCGGCGGGCGCCGGGCGGACGGGGCGGGTGCTCCGGCCGGGACGCAGGGACTGCACGCCGTGCCCGAGGACGAGCAGCAGCGCGACTGCGACGAGCACGAGCTCGGGCACCGGGCCGACGGCCGTCGCCGGCGTCGTGCCGGTGCGCAGCGTCACGGTGTCGACGAGCACGTCGGGCTCGAACGTCGCCGTGCGACGTCCGGTGCTGCCGTCGACGTCGACGACCGCGCTCGTGCCGACGTTGCTGATGTGCACGAGCTGGCGGCCGTGCTCGACGGCCCGCACGCGGGACATGGCGAGCTGCTGGAGGTTCTCGTCGGTGTCGCCGAAGGTCGCGTTGTTCGTGGGCACGGCGAGCAGGTCGGCGCCGGCGAGCACCTGGCGGCGCATGACGTCGTCCTCGACGACCTCGAAGCAGATGGCGGGCCCGACCAGCGCGGGGCCCATGCCGATGGCGACGCTGCGGTCGCCGGGCGCGAAGTCGGTCACCTGGTCGACGAAGGGCGAGAAGCGCCGGAAGAAGTCCCGGTAGGGGATGTACTCCCCGAACGGCGCGAGGGCCTGCTTGACGTAGAAGCCGGCCTCGTGCGGGTCCGGGGAGGGGTCGGCCGGCGCGGCGTCGGCGGGGCCCACCTCCTCGGTCCGGAAGCCCGTCCCCGGCTCCCAGAGCAGCATCGCGTTGGTGATGTTCTCCCCCGGCCCCTGCAGCACCCCGCCGAGCAGCACCGGCACGCCGACCGCGTCGGTGGCCCGGGCGATCTCGGCGGCGGCGTCGGCGTTGCGCAGCGGGTCGATGTCGGAGGCGTTCTCCGGCCACAGCACGAGGTCGACCGGCTCCGCCTCGCCCGCCTCGATCCGTGCGGCGAGGTCGAGCGTGACCGCCACGTGGTTGTCGAGCACGGCGCGGCGCTGGGCGTTGAAGTCGAGCCCGGCCCGTGGCACGTCCCCCTGCACCGCCGCGACCCGGGCCGTGCCGTCACCCGGCTGCACGGTGCCGCGCGCCGCCGCGAGGCCCGCGACGGCGCCCGCGGCGACGAGGCCGAGGGTGACGACGGCGCCGACGAGCACGGCGCCGGGCCGGCCCGGTCCGGCGAGGCGGCTGCCCCGCGGGAGGCGGGCGAGGCCGAGCAGGAGCACCTGCAGCAGCGCGGTCGCGACCGCCACGACCGCGGCGCCGAGCAGCGGGACGCCGCCGAGGGCCGCGACGCCGAGGAAGGGGCCGTCGGCCTGGGAGAAGCCGAGCCGCCCCCAGCCGAACCCGCCGAACGGCCAGCGGGCCCGCAGCGCCTCGGCGGCGACCCACGCCGAGGACGTGAGCAGCGGCAGCAGCCACGCCGATCGCCCGCCGCGGGCGTCGGCGACCCGCCACGCGAGGGCGAAGCCGGGCACGGCGAGCGCGAGGAGGAGCGCCTCGGCGGTGGCGAGCGCCACCCACGGCAGGGGTCCGACGTAGATCCCGCTCCACTGCAGGTGGGGCAGCAGGAAGCCGAGCCCGAACAGCACCCCGTGGCCGTAGGCCCCGCCGAGGCCGCGGCCACGGCCCAGCAGCACGGCGACGGCGAGCGCGGGCATGGCCAGCCACCACACGTCGGCCGCGGGGAACGCCGCGTCGAGCAGCGCGCCCGCGACGACGGCGAGCGGCACGGCGACGGGCCACGGCACGGCCGGCCGCGACCGGCGCGGCGCGAGGCCGTCGACCTCGCCCACCGGGCCGGCGGCGGGCGCGGCCGGCCCCGGCTCGGTGCTCGTCGACGTCACCGGGGAAGCGTACGCAGCCGACGGGCGACGGCCTGCGCCCACGTGGCCGTCGCCTCGGGCCGCGCCTGCAGCCACAGCGACGGCTCCGTGAGCTCGAGCTCGAGCAGCACCGGCCGGCCGTCGGGGCCGGGCACGGTGTCGACGCGGGCGTACAGCAGCGGCGCCGCCCCGGGGAAGCGGTCGGCGAGCCAGCGCGTCACCCGGTCCGCGAGCGCGGCCTGCTCCGGGGTCGCGCCGCTCGCGCGGATGTCCTCGACCGCGTACAGGCCGTCGGTGGCCGCCGCGTCGGCGTGGAGGATCTGGCCCTTGCGGAAGGCGTGCGACACCTGCCCGTCCAGCACGACGAGGCCGGTCTCCCCGGCCGTGTCGACCGCGTCGAGGTACGGCTGCACGAGCACCGTGCGGCCCGCGTCCAGCAGCGCGTGCACGTGCGCGACGGCGCCGTCGGCCGCGGAGTGGCGCCGGGTGTCCCGGGACCCGGCGCTCACGGTGGGCTTCACCACGACGCTGCCGGCCCCCTCCAGGGCGGCGGCGACCTCGGCGTCGACGCGCGCGCGCTGCTGCGGGCCGAGGGTGGCCGACGGCACGACGGGCACCCCGGCCGCCGCGAGCTCGTCGAGGTACGTCTTGTCGGTGTTCCACTCCAGGACGTGGGCCGGGTTCCACAGCACGGGCACCCTGCGCGCCCACGCGAGGAACTCCTCCCGCCGGGTCGCGTAGTCCCACGTGCTGCGCACGACGGTCGGTGCCGACCAGCCGGCGGCGGGGTCGTCCCACACCTGGAAGCGGACGTCGACGCCGGCCTCGGCCAGGGCGTCGAGCGCGAGGCGGTCGTCGGGGTCCCCGTCCGGGACCTCCGCGCAGGTCGCCCACACGACCTCGAGGGTGCTCACGGGACGACGACGGTACCGGTGGCCGTCGTGACGACGAGGGGTGGCTCGAGCACGCGCGAGGCGGACGGCGACACCTCCGGTGCGGCCCGGCACACGACGCGCGCCTCGAAGCGCACGCCGCGGCTGCGCCGTCCGACCCGGGTGAGCTCGGCGACCACCTCGAGGACGTCGCCCGCGCGGACCGCGTCGAGGAACCGGACCTCGTCGTAGCCGGCGAAGAGGCCCTCGTCGCCGTCGGTCCGGACGCACAGCTCGGTGGCGACGTCGCCGAAGAGCTTCAGCGAGTACGCGCCGTCGACGAGCTGCCCGCCGTAGTGCGCGTCGCCGTGGTGGACGTAGCGGCGGTGCACGACGACGGTCCCGAGCCGCGGGTCCCGCTCGCTCACGCGGGGACCTCACGGCGGGCGGCGGCCCGGGCCGCGACGGCGTGCACGAGGTAGCTCGCGACCTCCCCCGGCGTGGTGCCCCGGCCGAACACCCGGTCGACACCGAGGGCCGCGGCCCCGGCCTCGTCGAAGCGGGGGCCGCCGACGACGAGCAGCGGCCGCCGCTCGGCGGGGAAGGCCTCGCGGAAGGCCGCCGACATCGTCGTCGTGTTGTGGACGTGGGCGTCGCGCTGGGTGACGACCTGGCTCACGAGGACGGCGTCGGCGCGCTCGGCACGGGCTCGCTCGACGAGGTCCGGCACCGACACCTGCGCGCCGAGGTTCACGACCTTCATCTCCCGGTAGTACTCCAGGCCCTTCTCCCCCGCCCAGCCCTTGACGTTGAGGATCGCGTCGATGCCGACGGTGTGGGCGTCGGTGCCGATGCACGCGCCGACCACCACGAGCTTGCGCTGCAGGTGCTCGCGGACGGCGGCGTTGGTCTCCTTCGGGCTCAGCAGCGGGTACTCGCGCTCGACGACCTCGACCGCGGCGACGTCGACGACGTGGCTGACCGGGCCGTACACGACGAAGAACGTGTACCGGTCGCCGATGCCGGTGGCGTGCACGACCATCGGCGCGTCGATGCCCATGCGCCGCGCGAGCTGCTGGGCGGCCCCCTCGGCGCGCTTGCCGGGCGCCAGCGGCAGGGTGAAGGACACCTGGACCATGCCGTCGCCGGTGGTGTCCCCGTACGGGCGGACGACGGGCGGGACGCCGTCGGGCAGCGCGCTCACGCGGGCACCTCCTCGGGCTCGCGCACCGTGCGGGCCTCGAGCAGCTCGCTGACGGGGTTGACGTAGCCGTCGGCGCGCTCGACGACGCCGTCGAGGCCGCGGCCGGCGTCGGCGGGGCGGCGCATGCCGCCGAAGGTGCCCTCGGCGATGGCGCCGAGCAGCCCGCCGGGGCTGCCGACGATCCGCTCGAGCAGGTCGACGGCCTCGGAGAGCACGTGCCGGGCGCGCGTGGCGACGAGCCCGTCGGGGGCGGGCACGAAGTCCTCACCCAGCCGCCCGGCCGCGCGCTGGACGTAGCGGACGTTGCGCAGCGCCAGGTCGCGGTCCGAGAGCCACGGGGTCACCACGGCCTCCGTCATCATCCCGACGAGGAGGATGTCCTGGTCGGTCATGGACCCGACGAGGTTGAAGAACCCGTCGAGCAGGTAGCCGCGGAACACGTCGCCGGTCATGTGCCGGGTCGGCGGCATCCACTTCAGGGGCGCGTCGGGGAACAGCGTGCGCGCGAGCAGGGCGTGGGCGAGCTCGAGGCGGAACGACTCCGGCACCTCGGGGTCGATCTCGAACGCGTGGCCGAGGCCGAGCAGGGGGTCGGGCAGGCCCGCCTCGTGCGCGAAGGTCTCGTTGAGCAGCTGCGACACCGTGACGGTGTGGGCGGCGTCCACGGCGTCGGCGGTGGTGAGGTAGTTGTCCTCGCCGGTGTTGATGATGATGCCGGCGCGGGCGTGGACCTGGCGGCTGAAGCGCTGGTCGACGAAGGTGCGGACCGGGTTGATGTCGCGGAAGAGGATCCCGTACATCGAGTCGTTGAGCATCATGTCGAGCCGCGCGAGGCCCGCGAGCGTCGCGATCTCCGGCATGCACAGCCCGCTCGCGTAGTTGGTGAGGCGCACGTAGCGGCCCACCTCGTGCGAGACCTCGTCGAGGGCCGCGCGCATGATGCGGAAGTTCTCCGCCGTCGCGTACGTGCCGGCGTACCCCTCACGGGTCGCGCCCTCGGGCACGTAGTCGAGCAGCGACTGCCCGGTGGAGCGGATGACGGCGATGACGTCGGCGCCCGCGCGGGCGGCCGCCTGCGCCTGCGGGACGTCCTCGTAGATGTCGCCGGTCGCGACGATGAGGTAGATCCACGGCCGCTGCGGCGGGTCGCCGATCCGCCCGACCAGCGCCTCCCGGTCGGCGCGGGCGGTGTCCACGCGGGCGACCCCGGCCGCGGCGGCGGCCCGCGCGCCCGCGAGGGCGTCCCGGTGCTCGCCGCCCCCGGGCAGCCGGAAGCGCGCGGCCCCGGCCGCGGCGCGCTGCGCGAGCCGCGTGAGGTCCGGCGCCTCGCCGCGGGCGAGCGCGTCCCACACCGGCAGGGCGACGCCGTGCTCGAGGCCCGTGCCGGCCCGGACGGCGTCGACGAGGTGGTTGACCCACGGGATGCCGTCGGCGTCGGCGCCCGCCAGGCCCGCCATGCGCAGCACCGCCCGCTCGACGCTGACGGTCGTGCGGGTGCGGGCGAGGTCGACGACCGGAGCGGCGGCGGCGTGGGCGAGCTCGCGGGCGCGCGCGACGGTGCCGGCGTCGAGGTCGAGGCGGGGGCGGTGCCGCCCGGGCGGGCTGTCGGTCACGGGACTCCTCCTGGCAGGGCGGCCACGTCGCCGGTGTCGTGGACGGTGCGCCCGGCGACGACGGTCGCGAGGCAGCGGGGGCGGGGGGCGCCCGGGCCGAGGTCCGGCAGCGCGGGCACGCGGGAGCGCGGGTCGGTGCTCCACGCCTGGATGCGGTCGTCGGGCGCCTGCACGACGAGCTCCCCCGCCTCCCACACGGCGAGGTCCGCCGGGGCGCCCGGCACGAGGACGCCGAGGGAGTCGTGCACGTGCCGGTCGTCGAAGGCGGCCCGGTGGGCGCCGCGGGTGCTCGCTGCGAAGGCGGCGCGGGCGCTGACGCGCTCGGCGTCGTCGTGGTGGAACGCCGCCGCCGCCACGGTCCCCCACGGGTCGAGGGGGGTGACGGGGCTGTCGGAGCCGAAGGCGAGCGGCACGCCCGCACCCGCGAGCGCCCCGACCCGGTTGAGCCGGCGGTGGGCCCCGAGGCGGCGCGCGTACAGGCTCGCGTCGCCCCCCCAGAGCGCGTCGAACAGCGGCTGCATGCTCGCGACCACGCCGAGGTCCGCCAGCGCCGCGACCTGAGCGTCGTCGGCGGCCTCGACGTGCTCCAGCCGCAGGCGCGCCGCGGCGAGCCGGGGCCCGCCGAGCACCTCACGCGCCCGGGTGAGGGCCTCGAGCACGGTGTCGAGGGCGGCGTCGCCGATGACGTGGAAGCCCGGCTGCACGCCCGCCTCGACGCACGCGACGACGTGGGTGGCCATGACCTCGGCGGACAGGTACGCGTGCCCGGCGTGGGCGGCGTGCTCGGGCGGGTTGTCGGCGTACGGCTCGCGGAAAGCGGCCGTGCGCGAGCCGATCGACCCGTCGGCGGACAGGTCGCCCGCGAGCCCGCCGGGGCGGACGTGCTCCGGCAGGCCGAGCCCGGCCAGCAGCGCGCGGGCGTGCCCGGCGTCCTCGGCCGCCTCGCCCCAGTACGGCCGCAGCCGGACCCCGACCCGCTCGGCCACGCCGACGAGGACCCGCAGGTCGTCCGGGCCGCCGATGAACGGCCCGGACATCTCGTGCAGCGTGCCGATGCCGGCGGCGGCCGCGGCCGCGAGACCCGCCTCGTGCGCGGCCGTGCGCTCGGGCTCGGCGACGTCTCGCGCGTGCGCGCGGGCGTGGTGGTGCGCGTCGCGCTCGACGCGGGCGGTGCCGTCGTGACCGGGGAGGCCCTCGACGCCGGACTCCGCGACGAGCCGTCGGGACACGAGCGCGGAGTGCACGTCGACGCGGCTCAGGTAGACGAGCGCGTCCGGCGCGGCGCGCTCGAGCTCCTCCGGGGTCGGCACCCGCTGCTCGGCGAGCAGCGTCTCGTCCCAGCCGTGGCCGAGCACGCGGCGGCCGGGGTGGGCCCTCGCCCAGGCGGCGACGGCGTCGAGCAGCTCCGTGACGCTGCGCACGCCGGTGAGGTCGACCCCGGTGACGAGCAGCCCGGTGTCGAAGGTGTGCACGTGCCCGTCGACGAAGGCGGGCGTCACGAGCGCCCCGGCGAGGTCGACGACGCGGTCGTCCCCGCGCAGGTCGCGGGCGAGGGCGTCGGCCGCCTCGTCGCCGCCGACCCACGCGACGGTCCCGTCCTCCACGAGCAGCGCCTGGGCGTAGGGGTCGGCGGGGCTGTACACCGCACCGTGGCGGTAGAGCGTCCTCGTCATGCGCCCATCCTCACGCCGTCCGGCCCCGGAAGAGCCGCTGCACCCCCGGGGTGGCCCGGAACAGGTCGAGCGCGAGCGCCGCGTGGCCGGGCGTGTAGCCGTTGCCCACGAGCATGGTGACGTCCGCCGCGAGCCCCTCGGCGCCGAGCGCGGCGGCGCTGAACGACGTCGCCATGGAGAAGAAGACGACGGTCCCGCCGTCGTCGGTGACGAGGACCGCGCCGTGCTCGCAGCCCGGCACGTCGACGCACACGACGGTGACGTCGGCGCCGTGCCCGCCGAGGGCCTCCTGCACGGCGGCGGAGGCGGCGAGGGGGTCGCGGGCGTCGGCGAGGACGACGGCGTCGGCGAGGTCGGCGTCCGCCAGGGCGGCCGCCTCGTGCTCGACGGGGACGAGCCCGACGAGCCGGCCGGCACCGGCGGCGCGCGCGGCCGCGAGGGACAGGGCGCCGGACTTGCCCGCGGCGCCGAGCACGACGACGTCGGACCGCAGCCCGCGCGCGACGCGGTCGCGCACGACCCGGTCGACGAGCGCGGGCGCGCCGCACACGTCCATGACGGCGAGCACGGTCTCCTCGGGCAGGTCGTCGGGCACGACGGCGGCGATGCTGCGCGCGAAGAGGACCGCGTGGCCGCTCGTCGGCACCTGCTCGCCGCGGCCGTCCCAGCGCTCGAGGTCGTCGTCGAGGTGCAGCGGGGTGAGGGTGAGGCTCACGAGGGTCGCGACGCGCTGCCCTGCCTCGAGACCGAGCGGGCTCGCGGGACCGACCTCCTCGACGGTGCCGAGCAGCATGCCGCCGGAGCCGGTCACGGGGTTGTGCATCTTGCCGCGGCTGCGCACGATCCCGAGCACCTCCCGGCGCACCGCGTCGGGGTCGCCGCCGGCGGCCTCGCGGAGCTGACGCGCGCTGGCGGCGTCGAGGTTGAGCCGGTCGACGCGGACCCGCACCTCCCCCGGCCACAGCGCAGGGCGTGTGTCCAGGCGGGCGGCGGCCTGCGGCAGCACCCCGGCGGGCTCGAGCACGCGGTGCGCCCCGACAGGGGACTCCGCCGTCATCTCCACCACGCGACGAAGCGTAGACGCAAACATCGTGCGTGGGTGACGTGACAGACGGAAGGATCGTCCATATCCTCGGCGTGTGACCGCAGCCCAGCCGTACAGCTACGCCCGTCGTCCCCTCGTCGAGCCCGACTGGCGTCGCATGCCGGGCTGGCGGGACGTCACCGAGGCGCAGTGGCGGGACGTGCAGTGGCAGCGCACGAGCTGCGTGAAGAACGCCGCCCAGCTGCGGGCCGTCATGGGCGACCTGCTCACCGACGACGTCTACGACGACCTCGTCGCCGACCAGGAGCAGCGCGCGACCATGTCGATGCTGCTGCCGCCGCAGATGCTCAACACGATCGTGCCCGGCACCGGCCCCGACGGGCTGCCCGCCGCGGGCGCCGACTGGTCGGCGGCGTTCCGCGCCGACCCCGTGCGCCGCTACATGCTGCCGCTGCTGTCCGACCGCTTCACCGAGTGGGCCTCGCACCCGTTCTCGAGCCGCGACTCCCTGCACGAGCACGACATGTGGGCCGTCGAGGGCCTCACGCACCGCTACCCCACGAAGGTGCTCGCGGAGATCCTGCCCACGTGCCCGCAGTACTGCGGTCACTGCACGCGCATGGACCTCGTCGGCAACTCCACGCCGCAGGTGGAGAAGCTGAAGTTCGCGCTCAAGCCGGCGAACCGGCTGCAGGACATGCTCGACTACCTCCGCCGCAGCCCCCAGGTGCGCGACGTCGTAGTGTCCGGCGGCGACGTCGCGAACATGCCGTGGCCGCGCCTGGAGGCGTTCCTCGACGACGTGCTGCGCATCGACAACATCCGTGACGTGCGCCTCGCGAGCAAGGCGCTCATGGGGCTGCCGCAGCACTGGCTGTCCCCCGCGGTCGTCGAGGGCATGACGCGGGTCGCGCGGACCGCGCGCGAGCGCGGCGTGTCGCTCGCGATCCACACGCACGTCAACGCCGCGAGCAGCCTCACCCCGCTCGTGGCCGAGGCCGCGCGCACGATGCTCGAGGCGGGTGTGCGGGACGTCCGCAACCAGGGCGTGCTCATGCGCGGGGTCAACGACACCGCGGAGGCGCTGCTCGACCTCTGCTTCGGGCTGCAGGACGAGGCCTCGATCACGCCGTACTACTTCTACATGTGCGACATGATCCCGGCCGCCGAGCACTGGCGGACCTCGCTCGCCTCGGCCCAGGAGCTGCAGCACGCGATCATGGGCTACCTGCCGGGCTTCGCGACGCCGCGGATCGTGTGCGACGTGCCGTTCGTCGGCAAGCGCTGGGTGCACCAGGTGCACTCCTACGACCGGGTGCGCGGCATCAGCGAGTGGACGAAGAACTACCGGACGTCCGTGGAGGCCGAGGACCCGGACGCGCTGGAGCGCACCTACCCGTACTACGACCCGATCGACACCCTGCCCGAGGAGGGGCAGCGGTGGTGGGCCGAGCGGCAGCGTCTCGACGCGGGCCTCGGGCAGCTCGTCGCCGGCTGACCGGCTCGGACTCAGCCCTCGTCGAGGCCGCGGTCCACGGCCAGGCGCATGAGCTCGTAGCGGCTGCTCACCTGCAGCTTGCGGAAGATGCTCTGCACGTGGTTCTGCACGGTGCGGACACTGATCACGAGCCGCTCGGCGATGTCGCGGTAGGCGTAGCCCTTGGCCACGTAGCGGAGGATCTCCGTCTCGCGCTCGGTGAGCCGGGCGACGTCGTCGTCAGGCCCAGGGCCCGTCGGCCCGGGCGCGCCGCCCGCGGCGACGCGACGGAACTCCCCGAGCACGAGCGCGGCGAGGGTCGGGGAGAACACCGGCTCCCCCGCCACCACCTGCCGGGCCGCGGCGCGCAGCTCGTCGGCCGTCGCGCTCTTGAGCAGGTAGCCGCTCGCACCGGCCTTGACCGCGGCGAGCACGTCCGGCGCCTCGCCGGAGGCGCTCAGCACGAGGACGCGCGCGCCCGGCACGTCCGCGAGCAGGCGGCCGATCACCTCACCGCCGCCCATGCCCGGCATCGACAGGTCGAGCAGGACGAGGTCGGGACGGTGGCGACGGGCCACCTCGAGGGCGGCCGCACCGTCGCCGGCCTGCGCGACGACGAGAAAGTCCGCCTCGCGCTCCAGGTCGGCGCGTACCCCCTCGCGCCACATCGGGTGGTCGTCGACGACGACGACGCGCACGGGTCCGCTCACCTCACGCATCCTCCCCGGCCGGGCCCGCGGGCGGCAGGGGGACACGCAGCTCCACCTCGGTGCCGCGGCCGGGCGTGCTCGTGACGGTCGTGCGCCCGCCGAGGTCGGCGACCCTGCCGGCGACGCTGTGCCGCAGCCCCATCCGCCCCTCGCGGTCCAGCCGGGCCGGGTCGTGGACGAAGCCGGCGCCGTCGTCGCGCACGGACACGACGAGCTCCTCGCCCTCGTCCTCGGCGTAGACCCACGCCCTCGGTGTGCCCGCGTGCCGCTCGGTGTTCGCGAGGCACTGCGCGACCGCCGCCGCCACCGCGTCCACCACGGTCGGCGGGAGCGGGCGCCCGAGGAGGGTCGTCACCTGCACGTCGAGGCCCGGCACGCCCGCGGCGACGTCGAGCAGCGCCTCCCGCAGGGGCACCTCCGCGCCGGGCGCCTGCCGGCTGCGCAGCAGCAGCTCGCGCAGGTGCCGCTCCTGGCGGGCGGCGAGGTCGGCGAGGTCCTGCACCGCCGCGGGGGCGGGCGCGGGCTCGGCCGCGAGCTCCCGGCCGCGCTTGTGCACGAGCGCGAGGGACTGCAGCACGGAGTCGTGGACGGCCCGGGCCAGCCCCTCGCGCTCCGCCAGCCGGGCCGCCTCCTCCGTCGCCCGCAGCCGCGCGACCTCGGCCGCCCGCAGCCGGGCCGCGCTGCGCTGGACGAGGGTGGACACGAGGCCGACCCCCGTGCCGGCGAGCACGAGGCTGAACGCGTCGCCGGCGACGTCGAGGACGCTCTCGTCGACCGCGGCGAGCGTGAGCCCCTCGACGACGTGGGCGAGCACGTAGACGACCCCGAGCACCGCGCCGGCGAGCGCGCCGCCGCGGGCGCCGCGGACCGCACCCCACGTCACCGCGGCGGCGACGGGGTACACCGTCGCGAGCGACGGGGCGACCGCCGCGACCACGAGGAGCCCGGCGCACAGCGCGAGGTCCGCCGCGAGCCACGCCGGGCCCCACGCCGGCCGGCGCAGCGTGAGCAGCAGCGTCCACCCCGCCGTCACCACCACCGCGGCCACCCCGAGGGGGACGTGGAGCCGTCCCTCGCCCAGCACGAGCAGCAGCACGAGCCACGCGCACACGCACCACCGCACGACGAGGATGCCGGCCAGCAGGGCGCCGGGCCGCGCCGCGGCCCCGGCGAGGTCGGGCAGGCGCAGGCCCGGGTAGGTAGGAGTGCTCACGCGTCCCCCTCTCCGACGGGTAGCAGCCGCAGCCGGGTCGGGTACGACGACGCTGCCGGGCGGGGGCCGCCGGCGCCGAGGCTCGTGGGGCGGCACGGTGCCGCCCCGGACCCAGGAGCACACGATGGACCAGCCCGACGCCCTGTGGCGGCACCTCGCGCGTGTCGCCGCCCGCTACCCCTCCCCCCACAACACCCAGCCGATGCGCCTGCACGTCGACTCCCCCGAGCGCGCGACGCTGCTGTTCGACCGCGCAGCCGTCCTCGACGCGCACCCGCTGGGGGTCCTGTTCGGCCACGTGACGGTCGGGGTCTACCTCGAGTGCCTGTCGGTGGCCGCGCACGCGGTCGGCCACGGTCTCGACGTCGAGCTCGAGGGCGGTCCGGACGCGACACCCGTCGCCGCCGGCGAGGGGCTGCAGCCGGTCGCCCGGCTGCGGCTCGTGCCGCTCGGGTCGCGCGTGCCCGACCTCGACCCGGCGCTGCTGCACCGCCGCCGCACCTCGCGGCTGCCGTACGACGGCCGCGACGTCGACGCGCACGTGCTGCGCCTGGTCGCGGCGGAGTGCGCCGGAGCCGGCCACCGGCTCGCCACGTCCGCCGTGCCCGACGTCGTCGCGGGCGTGGTCGCACTCGACACCGAGGCGCTCGTCGCCGACCTCACGACCCCGGCCGTGCGCGCCGAGCTCGCGGCGTGGGTACGCACGAGCGAGCGGGCGGCCCGGGCGACGCGGGACGGCTTCGGTCCGCGTGCCCTCGGCACGCCCGGGCTCCTGCTGCGGCTCGTGCTCGCGCACCCCGGCCTGCTCCGGCGCGGTCCGGTGGCGGCGCTCGCGCGCCGGGTGCGCCGGGCGACGTCCGCGGGCACCCCGCGCGTCGCGTGGGTGCGCGGCCGGCTCGACGGCCCGGCGGACGCGGTCGCCGCCGGCCGGCTGCTGCTGCGCGTGTGGCTCGTCCTCACCGAGCACGGCGTCGAGCTGCAGCCGTACGGCTCCGTCGTCACGAGCCCCTGGTCCCTCACCCGCTTCCACGAGGTGGTCGGCGAGCCCGCCGCCGACGGGCTCGCCACCTGGCTCGTCGTGCGGCTCGGGCACAGCGCCGAGCCGCACCGCAGCCCCCGGCGCCCGCTGGAGGACACCGTCGTCAGCAGCGCGCTCGAGGCGGTGCGGTGAGCATGTCGACGACCCGCCGGCTCGGCTCCCTGTGGTTCCGCGTCCTCGCCGACGGCCTCGAGGCCGCCCTCGCCCTCCTCGGCCGCTCGCCGCGGACCGTCGTCCTGCCGCTGCTGCGCCTGCCGGGTGCGGAGCGGCTCCGCTGGCACGGCGGGCGGCTGCGGGCCTGGCGCACCGCGACCGTCGCGGCCCGCACGGTGCCGGCGTACCGCGACCTGCTCGCCGCCACCGGGACCCGGCCGCCCCGGACCCCGCGGGACCTCGCGGGCCTGCCGGTCACCGACAAGGCGTCCTACGTCGTCCCGCACCGCATCGAGGACCTGTGCCGCGGCGGGCGGCTGCCCGCCCGCGGGCTCGGCCTCGACGAGTCGTCGGGCTCGACGGGCCACCCGACCAGCTGGGCGCGCGGCGCCGCGGAGCGCCGGGCGACCTCGGTGCTGCTGCAGGCCACCTTCGCCCGCTCCCTCGGGGGCGGCGGCGGGCCAGCCCGCGTGCCCCTGGTCGACGACGTGCCCGTCGTCCTCAACGCCTTCTCGCTCGGCGCGTGGGCGACCGGCATGAGCGTGTCCACCGCGCTCGGTCCCGTCACCAGGCTGAAGTCGACCGGACCCGACGTCGGCAAGGTCGTCGAGACGATGCGCGCGCTCGGCCCCGGCTACCGCTACGTGCTGCTCGGCTACCCGCCGTTCCTCAAGGACGTCGCCGACGACCCCCGCATCGACCTCACCCGCTACGAGGTCGCGGCGGGCTTCGGCGGCGAGGCGATCAGCGAGAGCATGCGCAGCCACCTGCTGCAGCACTACACGCGTGTGCTCGGCTCCTACGGCGCGTCCGACCTCGAGATCAACATCGCGGCCGAGACCGACCTCGGTGTCGCCGTGCGGCGCCGGATGGCCGCCGACCCCGCGCTGCGCCGCGCGCTCACCGGCCGCGAGGACGGCCCGCTGCCGATGGTGTTCCAGTACAACCCGCTCGACTACGTGCTCGAGACCTCGGCCGACGGCGAGCTGCTCGTCACGGTGGCACGGCGCGGCACCCTGTCGCCGCGGGTGCGCTACGACATCCACGACCTCGGGACGGTGGTCCGGCTCCCGCGGCTGCGGCGGGTGCTCCGGGCCCACGGCTGCGAGGACCTGCTGGCGCTGGCGACCACCGACCTGCCGCTGCTGCTGCACGGCGGCCGCTCCGACGCCTCCGTCGACTTCTACGGCGCGGTGGTCACCGTCGACGAGGTGCGCGAGGCGCTGTACGCCGAGCCCGCGCTCGCGGCCGCCGTCCGTCGGTTCCGCCTGCTGCGCTGGGAGGAGGCGGACGCCACCCCGCGGCTCGACGTCGTCGTCGAGCACGCCCCGGGCGCGGAGTGCCCGGCCGACGGGGCGCTGTCGGCGCGCGTGCTCGCGCGGCTGCGCGCCGGCAACGGCGACCTGCACAACGCGTGCCGCATCGCCCCGGCGCGCGTGCTGCCGACCGTGCGCGTCGTGGGACCGGGCGAGGCACCGTTCGACGACGGCGACGACGCGCGCCTCAAGCAGCGCTACGTCGAGCGGGCGCCGGCGGCGCGGACCCTCACACCCGCGGCGGCCGGTCCTCGTACGGCGTGCTGAGCACGATCGTCGTGTGCGTCGACACACCCGCCTTCTGCCGGATGACCGTCAGCAGGTCCTCCAGGTGGGGCGGGGTGTCGACGCGCACCTTGATGAGGTAGTTCGCCTCCCCCGCGACGGCGTGGATGGCCTCCACCTCCACGAGGTCCCGCAGCCGCTCGGGCACGTCGTCCGGGGCGGACTGGTCGAGCGGGGTGAGCGCGATGAACGCCGTCAGCTGCAGGCCCAGCGCCGCCGGGTCGACGACGGCGCGGTAGCCCCGCATGACGCCGCGCTGCTCCAGGCGGCGCACGCGGTGGTGCACCGCCGACGTGGAGAGCCCGGTGAGACGACCGAGGTCGGTGTAGGACATGCGCCCGTCGGAGGCGAGGGCGCGCACGATGGCGCGGTCGGTGTCGTCGACGAAGGCTCTGCCGTCAGGGGCGGTCACCGCCGCAGAGTAGCCAGCCGGGACGCCGCCGCAGGCAACGATCTGGTGTCGGATGCGGTGCCGGCCCTCACCCCAGCCGGCTCGCCCCGCCGCCGCTGTCGAGGTCGAGCACGAGCAGGCGCCCGGTCGCGGCGTTGTGGACGACGAGCTCGGACCCGCTCGTCCCGTCGGCCTCCAGCGGCGCCATGCGCGTCCAGCCCGCCGTCCACGTGTGCGTGCGGAGCGGGGTCAGCCCGCCCGTGGCGGACACGTCGGACACCGACGTCGCGCCGGTCACCGGGTGGTACGTGAGCAGCTCCGTACCCGCGGTGCGGTCGACCTCCAGCGGGACCACGGCGGACAGGCCCTTGGCCAGCGTGTGCTGGGCGATGCGCGTGGAGAGGGTCCCGCTGCCGAGCTCGAGGAGCAGGTGCCGACCCGTGGCCGCGTTGTAGACGCTGAGCTCGGAGCGGGCGGTGCGGTCGACCTCGGCGGCCGACAGGTGCGTCCAGCCCGTGGACCACGTCGTGCGGCTGATCGTGGTCGTCGTGCCGGTCCGGCTCAGCCGCACGACCCGCTGGGCGCCGGTGACCGAGCTGTAGAGCAGCAGCTCCGAGCCGGTCCTGCCGTCCACCTCGACCGGGACCACGTGCGTCCAGCCACCGGACCAGGTGCGGTCCAGCAGCATCGGGGTGGACCCGCTGCCGGTGGTGTCGACCACGACCACGCGCCCGCTGCCCCGGTTGTACAGGAGCAGCTCCTCGCCGGCGGTGCCGTCGAGCTCGACGGGGACGACCTGCGACCAGCCGGCGGTCCAGCGACCGGACTGCACCGTGGTCACGGCGCCGCGCGCGGTCACGTCCGTGACGTGGCGGGTGCCCGGGCTCACCGGCAGGTAGGTGAGCAGCTGCGCGCCCGCCCGGGGGGAGTCGACGGGCACGACCGTCGCCCGGCGCAGGTCGAGCGGGCTCGCCGACGTGGGTGTCGGGCTCGTCGCCGTCGGCGTGGTGGTCGGGGTCGGGGTGGTCGTCGGGGCGGCGGTCGGGGCGGGCGTCGGGGCGGGCGTCGGGGCGGGGGTCGGGGCGGGGGTGGTGCTCGGTGACGGCGCCGGCGTCGGGCTGGTGCTCGGGCTGGTGCTCGGCGTGGTCGTCGCCGCCGCGCGCTGGGCCGCGACGGAGCGCAGCGTGCCCATGGCGGCGTAGAGGTTGACGCCGGGGCAGCTGGTCTGCCCGACGTCGCGGTGGGCGAAGACCGCGGGCAGCTGCACCGAGGTACCGGCCGCGTAGCGCGACGTGCCGCCGGCGCTGGTGAGGGTGACGGTGCCGGTCGCGGTGCGCCCGAACAGGCCCATCTTCCAGCCGACGACCTCGCCCATGGCCTTGACCATCACGGCCGGCGCGGCGGCCGTCTGGTAGTTGCCGAGCGCGGAGACGCCGAAGGTGCGGTCGTTGAAGCCGCCCGCGTGGGCCCCGCGCACCGCCTTCGTGATGCCGCCGTAGCGGCCCTCGAAGACCGTGCCGTACTTGTCGACGAGGAAGTTGTAGCCCACGTCGCACCAGCCGAGCGTGCCCGTGTGGTAGGCGTAGATGCCGCGGACGATGCCCGCGCTCTCGGCCGCCGTGTACGCGTTGGTCCCGGCGGTGTGGTGCACGACGCCGGCCACCACGGTGCTGGAGTAGCTCGGGCTGCAGCGCCGCCTCGACTCGTCGGCACCCCACTGGGCGCGCGTCACGACGCTCGGCGCCGTCGCGGCCCCGGCGGGGCTCAGCGGCGTGGTCTCGGTGGTGGTCGGACCCTCGCCCGGGTCGACGAGGACGACCTCGAGGTCCTCGGGCGTCTCGCCGTCCGGGGTCGCGAGGCGCACCTGGACCGCGTCGGCGGACCCGGTGACGAGCGGCTCGGTCGCGACGACGTCGGCGGCCAGCCGGGCCTCCTCCGTGCCGGGGTCGGGGGCGGAGTCGACGAGCTCGAGCGGCTCCCACGCCGACCAGCCGCCGTCCTCGCGCACCCTGACCTGGACGGCCGCGGAGGCCGGCGCGTCCTCGGGCGACCACGTGACCCCGACGACGGAGAAGCCGTCGGACTCCACGACGTCGCTCTGCAGCACCCCGGGCTCACCGGTCGCCGCGACGGCCCCGCTGAGCGGCACCACCGTCCGCGCGGCCTCGACGGGCCCGCCGCCGGGCGGGCCCGGCAGCGCGGCGACGTCGAAGACGAGCAGCGCGCCGGTGACGGCGACGACGGCGGTGACGGCGACGGGTCCTCGCACCGGGGGTCCTCCAGGCGGTCGCGGGCCTGCCGGGAGCCACCGCGAGCGGCTCCGTCGTGCCCGCATCCCCTTCGGCGGCCGACCCGGCCACCTTGACCCCGCCTCACCCGGAGGCGCGCGGCGTCACCCGCGTGCCAGCGCCCCCGCGACCACGATCCGCTGCACCTGGTTCGTCCCCTCGACGATCTGCAGGAGCTTGGCCTCGCGCATGAGCCGCTCGACCCGGTGGTCGCTCACGTACCCGGCCCCGCCGAGCACCTGCACCGCGTCGGTCGTGACGCGGACGGCGCTGTCGGTGCAGAAGGTCTTCGCCATGCTCGCCGTCGCGCGCACCCGGGTCTCGTCCTCGCCCGCGTCGAGCAGGCGCGCGGCCTCGAGGTAGAGGGCGCGGGACGCCGTGACCGCGGTGGCGAGGTCGGCGAGCAGCCAGCCGAGGCCCTGGTTGTCGATGAGCGCCCGGCCGAACTGCCGGCGCTCGCGCGCGTAGGCGACGGCGTCCTCGAGCGCGGCCTGCGCGATGCCCACGGCGACGGCCGCGATCCCGAGCCGTCCCGCGTCGAGCGCGCGCTTGGCCACGGCGAAGCCGTCGCCCTCGGACCCGAGCAGGCGGTCGGCGTCGACCCGTACCCCCTCCAGCAGGACCTGCGACGTGCGGGAGGCGGCGAAGCCCATCTTGCGCTCCGGCTCGGCGGCGCCGAGACCGGACGCGTCACCGGGCACGAGGAAGGCGGAGATCCCGGAGCCGGACGGGCCCTCCCCCGGTGCAGGCCTCGGCGACGTGCGCGCGAAGACGGTGTACGCGTCGGCCATGCCGCCGTGCGTGATCCACGCCTTGGTCCCCCACAGCGCGTAGCCCTCCCCGTCCCGCTCCGCGCGGGTCCGCATCGCGGCGGCGTCCGAGCCGGACTCGTGCTCCGACAGGCAGTACCCGGCGAGCAGCTCCCCGCCGAGCAGGTCGGGCAGCCAGCGCCGCCGCTGCTCTTCGGTCCCGGCCGTCGCCAGGGCGTGGCAGGCGAGCACGTGGACGCTCACGCCCATGGCGACGCTCCCCCACGAGCGCGCGAGCTCCTCGAGCACCTGCAGGTAGACGGCGTACGGCTGCCCGCCGCCGCCCACCTCCTCCGGGTACGGCAGCCCGAGCAGGCCCGCCTTGCCGAGCAGGCGGTACGCCTCGCGCGGGTACTCGTGCGAGGTGGCGGCGCGCTCCTCGGCCGCGGCCGCCTGCGGCGCGAGCTCGTTCTCGCCGATGTCGCGGACGAGGTCGAGCAGGTCGCCCGCCTCCTCGTACGGCAGCACGCGGGCGGGGGCGGGGAAGGGTCGGCGTCGACCGGTCACGGTGTGCGTCCTCGGGGTGGGAGGGAGCCGGCGGGGCACCGCGGGTGGGGCACCGTCGCCGACGTGCGTGGTGCGGGCCAGGTTAGCGCCACCACCCGCCGCGACGGCCTGCCAGCATGGGCCGGTGAGCGGACTGCTGGCCGTCGACGCGGCGACGCTGTACTTCCGGGCCTTCCACGCGATCCCGACGAAGGTCGCGGCGCCGGACGGCACACCGGTCAACGCGGTCCGCGGCTACCTCGACATGACGGCCCACCTGCTCGAGCGGTACCGGCCGGACGCCTACGCCGCGTGCTGGGACGCGGACTGGCGTCCCGCGTTCCGCACCGACCTCGTGCCGTCGTACAAGGCGCACCGGGTGCTCGCCGAGCGCGGCGACGCCCCCGACGTCGAGGAGGCGCCGGACGAGCTCGCACCGCAGGTGCCCCTGCTCGCCGACACGCTCGCGCTGCTCGGGCTGCAGGTCGTCGCCGCACCCGGCCACGAGGCCGACGACGTGTGCGCGACCCTCGCCGCCCGCTGGCCGGACGAGGCCGACGGTCCCGTGCACGTGGTGAGCGGTGACCGCGACCTGCTGCAGCTCGTCGACGACGCGCGCGGCGTCGACGTCGTCTACGTCGGGGCTGGGGTGCGCGACGCGCCGGTGTACGACGAGGCCGGTCTCGCGGACGGGTACGGCGTGCCCGACGGTCACGGGTACCTCGAGATGTCGCTGCTGCGGGGCGACCCCTCCGACGGCCTGCCCGGGGTCGCCGGGATCGGCGAGCGGACCGCCGCCGAGCTGCTCCGGACGCACGGCGGGCTGACGGGCCTGCTCGAGGCCGTCCGCGACCCGGACTCGAGCCTGAGCCGCGGCCGCCGCGCGAAGCTCGCCGACGCCGCGGACTACCTGCACCGGGCGCTGCGCGTCGTGCGCTGCGTGAGGGACGCCCCGCTGGACCCGGACGACCTCGGCCGCCTCGTGCTGGGCGCGGAGCCGGACCCGGGCGCCACCGACGCCCACGCGCAGCGGTGGGGCCTGGCGAGCGCGGTCGGTCGGCTGCGCGCCGCCCGGGAGGGCCTCAGCCGCTGAGCGGGTCGCTCAGGGGGCGCGCAGGACCGTCGCCGCCGGCAGGGAGCGCGAGACGAGCACCCGCTGGTCCGTCGACCACGGCGGTGGGACGGCGCGAGGCACCCGGTAGACGCTCACGGTCACCAGCGCCGGCCCCGGCACGAAGCTGCCGTCGTAGGAGCCCGCCGTGACGGCACCACTGACCCGGACCCCGCCGGACGGGCTCGGGACGCACTCCCCGTGGCTCCCGCCCGTGAAGGTCCCCTGGCTGCGGCTGGACCCGACGACAGGGCCCTGTCTGACGTCGACCTCCAGCGCGTAGAGGTAGGGCGTGCCCCGCGAGTCGCTGCACCCGGTGGCTGCGACGGCGACCTGCACCCTGGACGACGGCCAGCCCTGCGGGTGCTGTCGCTCCGGAGGGCAGTCCGCCGCCCCTGCCTCGCAGTCCCGGGGGCTGATGGCCGAGTGCAGCGGGTCGATGCGGACCGCGCTCAGCGCCCGACCCGACGTGACGGGCGGGCGCCGCAACGACCGCACGGACGAGGGCCGGGTGACTCGCCGCAGGCTCGACGTGGCCGTGACCGACCTCGCGGCCCCGACCTCCCCGCGGGCCGACTGGCCGACGGTCGTCCGGTCGCCCGGCGCCACCTGCGGTGCGGCTTCCGCGGAGGCGGCGAGCGCGAGAGGCAGGACCGCGAGGAGCAGGCCCGCAGCGACGGTACGGCGCACGTGGCCCCCGTGGTGCTCGTGCAGCCGCCGCGGCAGACGATCTGCCGTCGTGTCGGGATGGCCCCGCCCCTGCTGCGCCGCCACCGTAGCGGTGGACGGGCGGCACGGCAGGGCGACAGAGCAGGTCGGCCCCCGTGCGCCTCGCGGCTCAGCCGCTGAGGCTGTACTCCACGACCCCGCGGCGCACGGCGCCGAGCGCGTCGGCGGCCGCGGCCCGCAGGTCGGTGCCGCGCGGGGCCGCCTCGTGCACCTGGTCGAGCAGGTCGACGGTCTGCCGGCACCAGCGCACGAAGTCACCGGGGCTCAGGTCGTTCTCCCGCAGGACGGTCTCCAGCGGGCGGCCCTGCGCCCACCGGTGCACCGCGGCCGCGAAGCCCGCGTCCGGCTCGCGGATGGGCGGGAGGCGGTGCCGGCTCTCGACGTCGCTCAGCGCCGACCACAGCCGGACCGTCGCCGCCCACGCCTCCGCCGTGCCGCGGCCGGGCAGGCGCGGGTCGACCCCCTCGCCCTCCCGGCGGGCCTCGAAGACGAGCGTCGAGACGACCGCGGCGAGCGACGGACCGTCGAGGTCGTCCCACACCCCCGCGCGCAGGCACTCGGCCACGAGCAGGTCCGACGCGGTGTAGATCCGCTGCAGCGCCTGCCCCGCCGGCGTCACCGTGTCGCCGTCGAGGTAGCCCAGCTCCTCCAGCACGTCGCACACGCGGTCGAAGGTGCGCGCGATGACGGCCGTGCGGCCCTCGATGCGGCGCTGAAGCTCGCGATGACGCTGCTGCAGCTCGTCGCGGCGCTCGGCCCAGCGCGCGTGGGACTCCCGCTCCGCGCAGCCGTGGCACGGGTGGGCCCGCAGCTCCCGGCGCAGCCGCAGCAGCTCGAGCTCGCCGGGACGCTCGCCACCGCCCTCCCCGTCGCCGTCCGCGCCGCCGGCGCCGTCGCGGCCGCGGGCGCGCGACGGCACTGGCACGGCGCCGCCGCCGACCTGCGCGAGCGCGTTGCGCAGCGAGCTCGCGAGGTCGCGGCGGGCCTGCGGGTCGTGCGGCTCGAAGTGCTTCGGCACCCGCACCGTCGTCACGACGTCGACGGCGCTGGGGAACTGCACGGCGTCCAGGCGACGCACCTGCCGCTCGTCGGTGAGGACGGTCGGCCGCGGGCCCTGCGTGGTGAGACCCGGGTCGAGCACGACGGCCCAGCCGCGCCGCCGCCCGACCGGCACCGAGATCACGTCGCCGCGCCGCAGCCGCTCCAGCGTCGCCCGGGCGTCGGCGCGGCGGTCGGCGCTGGCCCGGCGCGACAGGTCCTTCTCCAGCGCCGAGACGCGCCGCCGCAGCCGGTGGTAGGCCTCGAAGTCGCCGAGGTGGCACGCCATCGCCTCGGTGTAGCCGGTGAGCGCCTCCTCCTGCTTGCGCAGCTGCTTCGCGAGCCCGACCACGCCCCGGTCGGCCTGGAACTGCGCGAAGGACGTCTCCAGCACGCGGCGGGCGTCCTCGCGGCCGACCTGCTCGACGAGGTTGACGGCCATCGAGTACGTGGGGGCGAAGCTCGAGCGCAGCGGGTACGTGCGCGTCGAGGCGAGGCCCGCGACGTGGTCGGGGTCGAGCCCGTCGTGCCACAGCACGACCGCGTGGCCCTCGACGTCGATGCCGCGACGGCCCGCCCGGCCGGTCAGCTGGGTGTACTCCCCCGGCGTCACGTCGACGTGGGCCTCGCCGTTCCACTTGACGAGCTTCTCGAGCACGACCGAGCGCGCGGGCATGTTGACGCCGAGCGCGAGGGTCTCGGTCGCGAAGACGACCTTGACGAGGCCGCGGCGGAACAGCTCCTCGACGGTCTCCTTGAACACCGGCAGCATGCCCGCGTGGTGGGCGGCGAGACCGCGTTCCAGCGCCTCCACCCACTCCGCCCAGCCGAGCACGCCGAGGTCGGCGTCCGGCAGCGCGGAGGTCCGCTCCTCGGCGAGCGCCCGGATCTCGCGCCGCTCCTCGGGGCTCGTGAGCCGCACGCCCCACGCGAGGCACTGCTGGACGGCGGCGTCGCAGCCGTTGCGGCTGAAGATGAAGTGGATCGCCGGCAGCAGGCCGTCGGCGTCGAGCGCCTCCACGACGGCCGCGCGGGAGGCGGTCCCGCGTCGCCTGGGCCGGGCGCCGCCGCGCCTGGGGCGGCCGCGGTGCCGGCGGTCGAAGCGGCTGTCCTCGCGCGCGAGCACGACGAGCTCGGGGTTGACGGTCAGGTCGGTGTCGGAGCCGGGCAGGCCGAGCACCGGCTCGCCGTGGGGGTCGACGAAGAGGTCGTGCAGCCGCGTGCCGACCATGACGTGCTGCCACAGCGGCACCGGGCGGTGCTCGGAGACCACGACGCGCGTGTCGCCGCGGACCGTCGCGAGCCACTCGCCGAACTCCTCGGCGTTGCTCACCGTCGCCGACAGCGACACGAGCTGCACGTCGTCGGCGAGGTGGATGATGACCTCCTCCCACACCGCGCCGCGGAAGCGGTCGGCGAGGTAGTGCACCTCGTCCATCACGACGAAGCCGAGGCCGTCGAGGGTGCGGCTGCCCGCGTAGATCATGTTGCGGAGCACCTCGGTCGTCATGACGACGACGGGCGCCTCGCCGTTGACCGACACGTCACCGGTGAGCAGGCCGACCGCCGCGGCACCGTGGACGGCGACGAGGTCGTTGTACTTCTGGTTGCTCAGCGCCTTGATCGGCGTCGTGTAGAACGCCTTGCGCCCCGTCGCCAGCGCGAGGTGGACGGCGAACTCCCCCACCGCGGTCTTGCCGGCCCCGGTCGGCGCGGCGACGAGGACGCCGTGCCCGGCGGCGACCGCCTCCATCGCCTCGACCTGGAACGGGTCGGGCTCGAAGCCGAGTGTCGCGACGAACTGCCCGAGCGGCGACACCGCCTCCTCCCGGCGCCGACGGGCCGCCGCGAACCTCTCGGCCGGGCTGGGGTCGGCCGAGGTGTGCATGCGCCCAGGTTATGTCCCGGAGCCGGCCGCCACGACGGCAGGCGGCACGAGCACGCGGACGGCGCCCGGCACGGCGTCGAAGCAGCGCGGCAGGTCGCCGAGCCGCTCGCCGTCGCCGTAGGCGACGATCCGCCGGGGGCGGCGCCCGGCCGGGTCGACGGCCACCTCGACGCGGCGGGCGCGGCGCACCTCGACCACGTCGAGCTCGACGTGGGTGCCCGCGTAGACCTGCGGGAAGAGCCGGACGAAGCGGTGCAGCGGCACGGGCGTGACGACGACGACGTCGAGGAGGCCGTCGTCGCAGGCCGCGGCCGGGGCGATGCGCATGCCGCCGCCGTACGACGACGTGTTCGCCACGGCGACGAGCAGCCCCTCGGTGCGCCACTCCTCGCCGTCGAGCACGAGGCGGTACGGGACCGGGCGGAACAGCGGCAGCTCACGGGCGATCGCGAGGTTGTACCGCGCTGCGCCGCGCGGCCACCGCCAGCCGTTGGCCCGCTCGTTCACCACGGCGTCGAAGCCGGCCGCCGTCACCCCGGCGACCCACGCGGCGTCGGCCGCGGCGTCGCCCGGCGCCGTCACCCGGACCGCGTCGACGGACCGCGTCAGGCCCTCGCGCACGCAGCGGTCGAGCGCGTCGACCGCGGCGACCGGGTCGGCGGGCAGGCCCCACGCGGCGGCGACGTCGTTGCCGGTGCCGGCGGGCACGACCCCGAGCGGCACGCCGGTGCCGGCGACGGCGCCCGCCCCGAGGTGCACCATGCCGTCGCCGCCGACGACGACGAGCGCGTCGACGGCGCCGGCGGCGCCGCGCTCCCTCACGGCGCGGACGGCCTCGCGCCGCGCCCCGGCCGCGTCGCCGGCCGACAGGTCCCGGACCTCGTGCCCGAGGGCCCGGAGCCGCTCGGCGGCGCGCCGGCCGACGGCCGCGCCGCGACCCGCGCCCGAGCCGGGGTTGACGACGAGCCCGAGACGGGCGCCGGAGGGGGTCACGAGCGGGTGCCGGGTCAGGCGCGCGGTGCGCGACGGGCGGGCTCGTCGCCCGCCGGGGTCCCGTCGGCCGGCTCCAGCGGGGCCGCGGGCCGCACGTCGTAGGCGTCGTCCTCGAGCGCCGAGGCCTCGTCGTCGTCGAGGCCGCCGAGCGCGTTGCGCCGGTCGCGGCGCCGGTCGACGACGAGCGCGACGCCCACCGCGACGAGGTAGAGCCCGAGCATGGGTCCGGCGAGGGTGAACATCACGACGATGTCGGGCGTGGGGCTGGCGATGGCCGCGAAGACGAACGACAGCACGATGGCGTAGCGCCAGGCCCGCAGCATCGTGCGTCCTCGGACCAGGCCGGCGAGGTTGAGCGCGACCATGACGACGGGCAGCAGGAACGCGACCCCGAAGAAGAGCGCGACCCGCGTCACGAACCCGACGTACAGGCTGAAGTCGAAGAGGCTGCCGACCTCCTCGGGGTTGAGGCTCGTGAGGAAGATGAAGGCGTTGGGCAGCACGAACCACGCGAGCGCGACGCCGGCGAGGAAGAGCGGGACGGCCGCGGACAGGAAGCCGATGGAGTACCACCGCTCCTTGCGCGTGAGCCCGGGCGTGATGAAGGCCCACAGCTGGAACAGCCAGATCGGGCTCGAGCCCACGAGCCCGATCCACAGCGACAGCTTGACCCGCATGTCGAACGACTCGGTCGGTGAGCCGAACCGGAGCTCGATGTCCATGTCGTTGACGACGCCGGCGGCGACGATGGGACGCACGAGCTCGTCGATGACCGGGTCGTACACGACCCAGCCGACGACGCCCATGACGAGCACCGCCACCCCGGAGACGAGCATCCGGTTGCGCAGCTCCACGAGGTGCGCGCGCAACGGCATGCGGCCCTCGGGGTTGCGGGCACGGCGGAGCACGTGGGACCTCCGTCAGCTCGGGTGCGGGCCGGTGGGGCTCAGGCGTCCCGACGGGCCGGGTCGTCGGCGGGGCTGGTGCGCGGGGCGTGGTCCTCGTGGACCACGCGGCCCTCGAGCGCCTCGGGCGACGTGCCGGTGGTGCGGGAGTCCGAGCCCTCCGGGCGGGCGTCGTCGTCCCGCTTCATCTCCTTGACCTCGGACTTGAAGATGCGCATCGAGCGCCCCAGCGAGCGGGCGGCGTCCGGCAGGCGCTTGGCCCCGAAGAGCACGACGACCAGCAGGACGATGACCAGCAGCAGGAGCGGGTTGTCGAACAGGTTGCGGAACATGACGTCCTCCGGTGTGGGGTGCCGCCCACTCTACGTCCCGGGCGGTGGGTCCGGGGCACCCGCGCGGGCGGCCTGCTCCGCGCGCGTGACGGCCTCGTCCACCTCGCGCAGGAGCCGTCCGCCCTTGCGGACGACCTCGCGGCCGAGCAGGAAGAGGTACCCGCCGCCGAGCAGCGCGACCACCGCGCAGACGACGACCCAGACCATGCCGTCACGGTAGCGCGACGGCGCCCGTCACAAGGTGGCGGAGTCGCCCGTCGTCCGGCGGGGCGTGCCCTGCGCGACGGCGGCGAGCAGGTCGGCGCCCTCCAGCCACAGGCAGAAGTCGAGGAGGTCGTCGTGGGACAGCGCGGGGCCGTCGTGGTCCTCGAGCACCTCCGCGGGGATCACCCAGCGCTCGGGGACGACCCCGCCGCTGCTGAGCAGCGCCACCACGTCGGTCCCCGCGTGCTTGCGCACCTCGTCGCCGCAGCCGGAGCACGAGAAGCTGTAGAAGCTCCGGGTCTCGACCGAGCACACGACCAGCCGGACCTGGCGCGGGGTGAGCTCCACGTCACCGCACGACGGGCACGACGCCTTGATGACCGTCATCTTCACCCTCCTCACCGGGTTGACGCCGGCACTGTCGGCCGGTGTCCGGGAGCCCCTCGGCTCCGCGTGATGACGTGTTCGGCACGGCGGTGGCCGGACTTGACACTCCCGGGCGTGTCGCGCACGCCCCGTCCTCACCTCGCCCGAACGGGTGCACCCGGTCCGGGGGTCGGCTCCCCGGCCCGCCCGGTGGCCGGCTCCCCGGCCGGCCCGGCGGTGGACCGCTCGACCGCGGCCCCTGCGGCGACGGCGACCGCCTCGCGCACCCCGGCGGGGGCGAGCACCTCGGCGGCGCCGGCGAGGCGGAGCACGAGCCGCACGACGCGGGCGGTGTCGCCGACGCGGAGCCGGACGTCGGTCACGGCGGCGTCGGCCTCGCCGTCGTGGTGGACGACGGCCTCGACCGGGTACTGCTCGGCCACCCAGCCGGCGCCGCGGTCCAGCCGCAGGTCGACGACCTCGTCGGCCCCGCTGCTGCGCCAGGCCGTCGTCGGGGCGGGGTGGGCCGGGGCGGCGGGGTGCGGCGCGACCGGCACGTCGAGGACGGTGGCGGCGACGACGCGGTCGAGCCGGAAGGTGCGCACGTCCTGCGCGCGGTGGCACCACGCCTGCAGGTACGCCCGCCCGGAGTCGAGGACGACGCGGACCGGGTCGACCTCGCGGTCGCCGAGCTCGTCGCGCCCGGCCGACAGGTAGCGCAGCCGGAGCCGGCGGCCCTCGCGCAGCGCCCGGGCCACGGTCTCGGCGTGCTCGGGCGGGCCCCACGCCGGCTCGAGCACCTCCAGCAGCGGCTCGGCACCGCCCGTCAGCCGCTCGAGGGTCCGGGTGGCCGACAGCACCGCCTCGCGGTCGTGCGCGCCGGGCACCTGGGCGAGCAGCCGCAGGCCGAGCTGCAGGACGACCGCCTCCTCACCCGTCAGGCGGAGGGGGCGGCTGATCGCGTCGGCGTTGCCGATGCGCACGACGCCGCCCTCCCAGTCGGCCTCGATGAGGTCGTCCGGCAGGTGCCCGGGCGTGCCGCACACGAACAGCAGCTGCAGGTCCCGGACCACCTGCGCCTCCGACACGTCGAAGTGGTCGGCGAGCTCGGCGAGGCCGACGCCGTCGCGGCGCAGCACGAACGGCACCATGGCGAGCAGCCGTGACAGCCGGTCGGTCGCGCCGGGGGTGAAGGTCGCGGCCGCCTCGGGCTCGTGGGCCGCCTCCGCCGCCGCTGCGAGCCCCGCCGCCGCGGCCTCCCCGCCGGGTCCGGGCGGACCGCTGTGGCGGTCGCGCACGGCCCGCCACGCCGCGAGGACGGCCGCGCGCAGCGGTCCCGGCGACACGACCTCGACGTCGGCCCCGCACGCGGCGACGGCCTCCACGAGCCACTCCGGCACGGGCGGTGCGGCGCCAGGGGCGCTCGGCGGGGCGGACCACGGCACGCAGAGCAGGCCGTCCTCGTCGCCCTGGCCGGTCCCGGGGCCCGCGGTGGCCCCCGGCGGCCGGGGGTGCCCGCGGCGGGCGGCCGCGCGCTCCGCGATCGCCCGCAGCAGACCGGCGCGCCCGGGGGCGACCCGCAGCAGCGCCTCGTGGCGGACCTGGTCCCCCGGCGCCCGCTCGGGTGCGAGCACGCGCTGCGCCTCGGCGACCGCGGCCGCGACCTCCTCGGGACGGGGCGCGGGACGCGGCCGCGGCGCCCGGGCCGTCCGCACCTCCCCCTCGACGCGTCCGAGCCGGAACACGCGCGGCGCGTCGCGGTCGTGGTCGTGCGCCACGAGGTACCACGTGCCGCCGCGCAGCAGCAGCCGCCACGGGTCGACGGTGCGCACGGCGCTCTCGCCGTCGGGGCGGCGGTAGCGGAACCGCACGGTGCGGTGCGCGCGCAGTGCGGCGTGCAGCGGGTCGAAGGCCGGGTCGACGGCGCGGACCCCGGCGTCGACGACCCCGGCGGCGGCCCGGACGGCCTCGTGCTCCTCGCGGGCGCCGGCGTCCTCGGCCCCGAGCGCGCGCAGCTTGGTGAGGGCGCGGGTCGCGGGCGCGGCGAGCGCGGCCTGCTGCCACGCCCGGCCCGCGAGCGAGAGCACCGCCACCTCGGCGGCGGTGAAGGTGACGGGCGGCAGCTCGTAGGCGCCCGCGTCGATCCGGTACGCGTCGTCGGCGTCGACGAGCACGTCGCTGCGGACCGTCACGACGGGGACGCCGATCTCGCGGAGGTCCTCCTTGTCCCGCTCGAACATGCGCTCGAAGGCGCTGTCGGACGGGCTGTCGGCGTACTGCGGGACGGCGCGGCGGATCTCCTCGCGCCTGAGCCCCCGCCGCGTCGCGCGCAGCGCGATGACGAGGTTGAGCAACCGCTCGGTCCGTCGTGCCGACACCGCCGCCTCCTGCCCCGCCCTCGCCGCGCGCCGTAGGCTAGCGCAGCGCGCGGCGACGGGGCCGGGACGGCCGGCGCGGCCGGGCCGTCAGCTCGACGGCGCGGCGGACGGCTCCGTGGGCGCCGACGGCTCCTCGGCCGGCGGCGTCGCCGCGAGCACGTCGATGACGAAGACGAGGTCCGCGTCCGGCGGGATGGTCGGCGGGTTGCCGTCGGCGCCGTAGCCGAGCTCCGGCGGGACCTGCAGCACGACCCGGCTGCCGACCGGCAGCCCCGGGATCGCCTCACGCCACGCGGGGATGAGCCCGGCCAGCGGGAACGTCGCCGGCGCGTCACGGTCCCACGAGGAGTCGAAGACGGTGCCGTCGGAGGCGAGCAGGCCCTCGTAGTGGATCGTGACGGTCGCGCCCTCGGGCACGGGCTCGCCGTCGCCCTCGATGAGCGTGGTGGTGACGAGCTCGGCGGGCGGCTCGACGCCGGAGACGTCGACCTCGGTGACGTCGCCCTCGTCGTCGGTCTGCACGACCGGCACGCCGTCGGGCGCCTCCTGCGCGGTCCCCTCGGCCCGGGCCGCGACGGTGCCCAGCAGGTCCATGACGAAGACGAGCGTCTGCGCCCCGGGCGCCCCCTCGGCCGCCTCGGGCGGCGGCGGCACCACGGCGACGACGCGGGACTCCAGCGGCGCACCGACGAGCGCCTCGATCAGGCCGGGGGTGGCCTGGCCGTCGGAGAGCGCGAGCGTGATCGGCTGGGAGTCGCGGCTGGTCTCCAGCTGCTCACCGGTCTCGCCGCTGTACACCCAGTAGTCGAGGTTGACGACGTCGGCCTCGGCGAGCTCCTCGCCGTCGCCCTCGTCGACGACGGCGCTCGCGGCCTCCGCGTCCTCCAGGGGCGCCTCGAACTCGACGGTCGGGTCGGCGCCGTACTCGCCGCTGACGTTCACGCCGCCGACCTCGGCGCTCGCGCCGTCGCCGTCGCCGTCGCCCTGACCGCACGCCGCGGTGCCGACGAGGGCGAGGCTGGCGGCGGCCGCCGCGATCGAGAGGCCGGCGCGCCGGCGGGGCGTGGGAGAGGGCACCGGGTGCCGGGTCGCAGTCATCGCGGGTGAGCCTATGTCCTGTTCCTGGGTGCTCCCTGGACGGGGCCCTGTCACATCCCGGCGATGAGACGGTCGACGCGCTCGTCGACGCTGCGGAAGGGGTCCTTGCACAGCACGGTGCGCTGCGCCTGGTCGTTGAGCTTGAGGTGGACCCAGTCGACGGTGAAGTCGCGGTGCCGGTCCTGCGCGGCACGCACGAAGTCGCCGCGCAGCCGTGCCCGCGTGGTCTGCGGCGGCACCACGGTGGCCTCGAACACCTCGAGGTCGCGGGTCACGCGCTCGACGAGGCCACGGCGCGCGAGCAGGTAGTACAGCCCGCGCGAGCGGTTGATGTCGTGGTACGCGAGGTCGAGCCGGGCCACGCGAGGGGAGTCCAGCGGCAGGTCGTGCTTGTCCATGTACCGCTGCAGCAGCCGCCACTTGACGACCCAGTCGATCTCCCGCTCCACCAGCGACAGGTCGTCGGTCTCCACCGCGCGCAGCGCGCGCTCCCACAGCCCGAGCACCTGCTTGAACGTCCCCTCGGACGTACCGGTGCTCGACGCCGTCCCGCCGGCCTCGACGAAGGCCTTCGCCCGCTGCAGGTACTCGGTCTGGATGTCGAGCGCGGAGGCCGTGCGCCCGCTCGCGAGCCGGACGGGCCGGCGGCCGGTGAGGTCGTGGCTGATCTCGCGGATGGCCCGGATCGGGTTCTCCAGGGTGAGGTCCCGCACGGGGTGGCCCGCCTCGACCATGCGCAGGACGAGGTCGGCGGCGCCCACCTTGAGCAGCGTCGTCGTCTCCGACATCGAGGAGTCCCCGACGATGACGTGCAGGCGGCGGTAGTGCTCGGCGTCGGCGTGCGGCTCGTCGCGCGTGTTGATGATCGGGCGGCTCCGGGTGGTGGCGCTGGAGACGCCCTCCCAGATGTGGTCGGCGCGCTGCGACAGCGAGTACACGGCGCCGCGCGGGGTCTGCGTCACCTTGCCGGCGCCCGCGACCAGCTGCCGGGACACTAGGAACGGGATGAGCGTGTCCGACAGGCGCGAGAACTCCCCGTGCCGGCTCACGAGGTAGTTCTCGTGGCAGCCGTAGGAGTTGCCCGCGGAGTCGGTGTTGTTCTTGAAGAGGTAGACCTCGCCGCTGACGCCCTCCTCGCGCAGGCGCTGCTCGGCGTCGGAGGCCAGCCCCTCGAGGATTCGCTCCCCGGCCCGGTCGTGGACGACGAGCTGTCGGACGTCGTCGCACTCCGCGGTGGCGTACTCCGGGTGCGAGCCGACGTCGAGGTACAGCCGCGAGCCGTTGCGCAGGAACACGTTGCTCGAGCGCCCCCACGACACCACCTTGCGGAACAGGTAGCGGGCGACCTCGTCCGGGCTCAGGCGCCGCGTGCCCTCGAAGGCGCACGTGACCCCGAACTCCGTCTCGAGCCCGAGGATGCGCCGGTCCATGACCCGACGGTACGCCCCGCCTCAGGCGCCGGACAGGGCGACGCGCACCTCGTCCACCGACGGGCGGCGGAACGCCCGCCGGACCCGGCCCCGCTGCAGGACGGCGACCTCGAGGGAGTCGGCCGGCACCTCGCGGGCGGCACCGTCCGGTCCGGTGGCCTGCTGCAGCGCCGCTACGGCGAGCCGCAGGGCGCCGGCCGTGTCGAGGTCCGCCGACCAGTGCTCCTGCAGGTGGGCGGTCACCTGCTCCGCGCCCGCGCCCATCGCGACGAAGCCGTGCTCCTCCGACACCGAGCCGTCGTAGGTGAGCCGGTACAGCTGGTCCGTGGCGGGCTCCGCGCCGACCTCGGCCACGGTGATCTCCACCTCGTACGGCTTCGACTCCTGCGTGAACACGGCCCCGAGGGTCTGCGCGTACGCGTTGGCCAGGCCGCGCGCGGTCACGTCGGCGCGGTCGTAGGAGTACCCGCGCAGGTCCGCGTAGCGCACGCCCGCGACCCGGAGGTTCTCGAACTCGTTGTACTTGCCGACGGCCGCGAAGGCGATGCGGTCGTAGATCTCGCTCACCTTGTGCAGCGCCCGCGACGGGTTCTCCCCCGCGAAGCTGATGCCGTCGGCGTGGGCGACCGCGACGACCGCGCGCCCGCGGGCGACGCCCTTGCGCGCGAAGTCCGCCCGGTCCTTCATGAGCTGCTCGGGCGAGACGTAGAACGGCTGGCTCACAGCGGGGACCCCCCGACCTCGGGCTCGGCGCCGCCTGCGGTGGCACCCAGCCGGCGGCTGCCGACGAGACGCTCCACGAGCTGCTCGAGCGTCGCCTCGTCGAGCTCGCGGTAGCCCTCGGCGTCCACGACGGCGACGACCGGCCAGATCCGGCGGACGACGTCCGGCCCACCCGTCGCCGAGTCGTCGTCGGCCGCGTCGAAGAGAGCCTCCACGGCGACGCCCGCCGCGTCCTCGGTCGTGATGCCGGGACGCCACAGCTTCTTCAGCGAGCCGCGGGCGAAGTACGACCCCGAGCCGATCGAGTGGTGCTCGGACTCCGTGTAGCGCCCGCCCGTCGCGTCGAAGCTGAAGATGCGCCCGCGGGCGGTGGCGAGGTCCCAGCCGGCGAAGAGCGGCACGGCCGCGAGGCCCTGCAGCGCCATGCCGAGGTTGCCGCGCACCATGGACGCGAGCCGGGTGGCCTTCCCCTCGAGGCTCAGGCTCGTGCCCTCGAGCTTCTCGAAGTGCTCGAGCTCCACCTGGAACAGCCGGATGAGCTCCAGCCCGATGCCGGCCGCCCCGGCGATGCCGATCGCGGAGTGGGAGTCCGCGGCGTGGACCTTGACGATGTCGCGGCTGGCGATGACGTTGCCGGCCGTCGCGCGGCGGTCCCCGGCCATGACGACGCCGTCGGCGCACGACAGCGCGACGATGGTCGTCGCGTGCGCGGTCGGCGCGGGCGTCACGGGCGTGCCCGGCGGCGGGGCCAGCGAGCGCAGCGCGTCGGGCGCGTGGCGGCCGAGGAACTCGGTGAACGACGACGTGTCGGACGCGAGGAAGGCGGCCGGGAGCCGGCCGGGCACGTCCGCTCCGGGGTGGGCGGTCACTGACCACCCTTCTGCACGAAGCCGCGGACGAACTCCTCGGAGTTGGTCTCGAGCACGTCGTCGATCTCGTCGAGCAGGGAGTCGACGTCGGAGGTGGCGGGCGCCTCGGTGGTGCTCGTCGGGACCTCGACCTCGTCGACCTCCTGCTCGCCGCTGCGTCGCTGCTGGCGCTGCTGCTCCTGACCGGCCACGTGCGTCACCTCCCACATCCGTCGGTGCCCCGGGCGCCGTCACGCCGGTGCGGGCCCAGCCTACGGTGCGGCCCCGACACGGGTCGCGGTGACGGGCGACGCGCGCGCCGGTGCGCACCGCCCGCCACACGCACGCAACTCCCGCCGCACGCACGCAACTCCCGCCGCACGCACGCAACTCCCGCCGCACGCACGCAGCTCCCGCCATGATCCTTGCCGGGCGTGCGGGTTCAGGGGTCCTCGTCGCGATTCCCGTCATGATCCCTGCGGCGTGCGCGGGTGACGGCGTCCTGCCCGCGGCGTCCCGTCATGATCCTCGCCGCGTGCGTGGCTGCGCGGCGCGCCGGTACGGCCTCCCTCGCCTCAGGTGCCGACGCGGGTGAGGGCCTCGACGAGGTCGCGCGCGGTGGGGCTCGCGTCGAGCAGCGCGCCGACGTGCTCGCGCGTGCCGCGCAGCGGCTCCGGCGTGGGCACGCGCTGCAGCGCGCCCCGACCGGGCACGTCGAAGATGACGGAGTCCCAGCTCGCGGCGGCCACGGCCGAGCCGTAACGGGCCAGGCACTGCCCGCGGAACCACGCCCGCGTGTCCTCCGGCGCGCCGTCGACGGCGGCGGCCACCTCGTCGTCGCCGACGAGACGGTCGACGGCGCCGCGCGCGACGAGGCGGTGGTACAGCCCCCGCTCCGGCCGGACGTCGGACCACTGCAGGTCGATCGCCGCGAGCCGAGGCGCGCCCCAGTCCAGGCCCTCGCGGGCGGCGAAGCCGTCGAGCAGGCGGAGCTTGGCGACCCACTCCACGTCGCGGTGACAGGACGCGACGTCGCGGCCGAGACGGGTGAGCACGTCCTCCCACCGCCGCAGCACGTCCTCGGTCTCGGCGACCGCGACCGGGTCGGGGCCGCCGCCGCGCTCGGCGACGTGACGTCGCGCGGCCTCGAGGTAACGCCACTGGACCTCGAGGGCCGTCACGCTCTCCCCCGTCTGGAGCCGGACCGTCGTGCGCAGCGTCGGGTCGTGGCTGATGTCGTGCAGCGCCCGCACCGGCGCGGCCAGCGCGAGCCCGGCCGGCAGCGTCCCGGCCTCGACCATGTCGAGCACGAGGGCGGTGCTGCCGAGCTTGAGGTACGTCGCGGTCTCGAGCAGGTTGGCGTCGCCGAGGATGACGTGGAGGCGGCGGTACCGGTCGGCGCTCGCGTGGGGCTCGTCGCGCGTGTTGACGATGGGCCGCTTGAGCGTCGTCTCCAGGCCCACCTCCACCTCGATGAAGTCCGCCCGCTGCGACACCTGGAACCCCGGCACGCTGCCGTCGGGCCCGATGCTCACCCGTCCCGCACCGGTCACGACCTGACGGGTGACGAAGAAGGGCGTGAGGCCGGCGACGAGGTCGGCGAACGGCGTGGCCCGCGCGACGAGGTAGTTCTCGTGGCAGCCGTACGACGCACCCTTGGAGTCGGTGTTGTTCTTGTACAGGCGCACCTCACCGAGCCCGGGCGTCGCACCGACGCGCTCGGCTGCCTCCGCCATGACCCGTTCCCCCGCCTTGTCCCACACGACCGCCGCCCGCGGGCCCGTCACCTCCGGCGAGGAGTACTCCGGGTGCGCGTGGTCGACGTACAGCCGTGCACCGTTGGTGAGGACGACGTTGGCCGTCGCCGGGTCCTCGAGGTCGGGGGCGGCCCCGCCCTCGGCCGCGCTCACGTCGGTGAGCTGGCTGGGGTGCGCGGCCGCGCGCGGCACGTCGTGACCGCGGGCGTCGCGCAGCGGGGCCTCGTCCTCGTAGTCCCAGCGCGCGCGTCCGACGCGGCTGCCGGGCCGCTGGGCGAAGGCGTTGACGACCTGGCTCGACAGGATCATCGGGTTCTGGTCGGGCCGACCCGGTGCGAGGACGCCGTACTCGGTCTCGATCCCCATCACCCGGCGCGTCGTCACGTGGGCAGGCTACGTGCCGGCCAGGCGGGCCACCCCAGCGAGGCCCGCCGCGGCAGCCGCGAGTGCAGCGCCTCGCCCGGCTCGACCAGGCCGCCGCTCGAGCCCGTCGCCGCTCCGCTGGAGAACCACCGCGACCGTCCCAGGACGCCGTGGGGCCGGACATCCTCCGCGTACGCCCCAACGGCGTCCTGCAGCATCCCCTCCAGGGCGTCGCCAACCTCCGCGAGGTCCTCGTCGCACGCGTCGCACGTGCACACCACGGGGCTGGCAGCCCGGTCCCCGAACCACCCGTGGCGGACCTGCACGTCCCACTGCCCCAGCAGCGCGACGGTGGCGGGCAGGCACCGAGGGTCGGCCGGCAACAGCCACCACGCGGCGACGAGGTCGTCGGCGGGGCGGGCGCGGCCGTCCGTCCCGCGCACCCAGTACGCGCGCAGGGGCACCCGGAGCACGTCGTGGGTGCGGCAGACCTCGGCCACGAGCCGCCGCGCGACATCGTGCAGCCCGTCGTACACGGCGTCGAGGTCGCGTGTGACCCGGCTGTACGCCTCGGGCGGTGGCCCGTCGGCGCCCCACCGGTCCCCCACGACCGCACGCTAACCGTCAGCGCCGGTCGCCGCCCCCGAACATGCCGCCCGCGGCGGCGCCCCCCAGGCGGTCGGGGCGCGGGTCGAGCATCTGCTCCCGCTCGCACCGGGCGCAGGCGGTGTACGGCGCCACACCCGGCTTCCTCACGACCTTCCAGCGGTGCAGACCGACCCAGCACAGACCTCGACGAGCGGCCACGGCAGGCTCCTTCGAACGCGCCGCTGCGCCGCACCCCGTCGTGGGCGCAGCCGAGCCCCTCGATCGCCCTCCGGGGCGCGGGATCGGGTCAAGGGCCGCCCGTGGACACCTCTGCGCGCGACACGCGGGCGTGTCGTCGCGGACACGTCCGCCGGCGGCGCGTGACACCTACAGGTACTGCCCCGTGTTCTGCACCGTGTCGATCGACCGCCCCGGCTCGGTGCCCTGCTTGGACTGGATGAGCGTGCGGATGAACACGATCCGCTCGCCCTTCTTGCCCGAGATGCGCGCCCAGTCGTCGGGGTTGGTCGTGTTGGGCAGGTCCTCGTTCTCCTTGAACTCGTCGACGACGGCCGCGAGCAGGTGGTCCATCCGGATGCCCTTCTGACCGGTGGTCAGCAGGTCCTTGATGGCCATCTTCTTCGCCCGGTCGACGATGTTCTGGATCATGGCGCCGGAGTTGAAGTCCTTGAAGTACAGGACCTCCTTGTCGCCGTTGGCGTACGTCACCTCGAGGAACTGGTTCTCCTCGGTCTCGGCGTACATCCGCTCGACGATGCGCTGGATCATGTCGTCGACGCACGCCTCGGCGTTGCCGCCGTGCGCGCCCAGGTCGTCGGCGTGCAGGGGCAGGCCGGCGAGCAGGTACTTGCTGAAGACGTCCTTCGCGCCCTCGGCGTCCGGGCGCTCAATCTTGATCTTCACGTCGAGGCGGCCCGGCCGCAGGATCGCCGGGTCGATCATGTCCTCGCGGTTGGACGCGCCGATCACGATGACGTTCTCCAGCAGCTCCACGCCGTCGATCTCGCTGAGCAGCTGCGGCACGATCGTGTTCTCGACGTCGCTGGAGACCCCGGAGCCGCGGGTGCGGAACAGCGAGTCCATCTCGTCGAAGAACACGACGACCGGCGTGCCCTCGCTCGCCTTCTCCCGCGCGCGCTGGAACACGAGCCGGATGTGGCGCTCGGTCTCGCCGACGTACTTGTTGAGCAGCTCCGGGCCCTTGATGTTGAGGAAGTAGCTGCGGGCGGCGTTGCCGTCCTCGCCGCGCGTGCGCGCGACCTGCTTGGCGAGGCCGTTGGCGACGGCCTTGGCGATGAGCGTCTTGCCGCAGCCGGGCGGGCCGTACAGCAGCACGCCCTTGGGCGCCTTGAGACCGTGCTCGGCGAAGAGGTCCGGGTGCAGGAAGGGCAGCTCGACGGCGTCGCGGATGGTCTCGATCTGGGATCCGAGGCCGCCGATGTCCGAGTAGTCGATGTCCGGCACCTCCTCCAGCACGAGGTCCTCGACCTCGGCCTTCGGCACGCGCTCGTAGGCGAAGCCGGTCCGGGTGTCGACGGTGAGGGAGTCGCCGATGCGCAGCGGCGCGTCCAGCAGCGGGCCGGCGAGGCGCACGACGCGCTCCTCGTCGGCGTGCGCGGTGACGAGCGCGCGGTCCGGCGGCAGCAGCTCCTTGACGGTGACGAGCTCGCCGACCCGCTCGAAGCCGGTGACACCGACGATGTTCATCGCCTCGTTGAGCACGACCTCGCGCCCGGGCAGCAGCTCCTCCGCGGCCACCGCCGGGGTGACGGCCACGCGGAGCTTGCGCCCGCCCGCGGTGATGTCCGCGCTGCCGTCCTCGCTCAGGCCCACGAGCGTGCCGTAGGAGGCGGGCGGCTGCGCGAGCCGGTCGACCTCCGCGCGCAGCGAGACGATCTGGTCCCGGGCGTCCCGCAGGGTCTCGGCGAGCCGCTCGTTCTGCATCGAGACCCGGGAGAGCTCGGCCCGCGCCCGGACGACCTCGTCCTGCAGGTGCTCCGCGCGGCTGCGCCCGGGGCGCTCCGCCTGTCCGTCGTGCTGGTCCACCGTCGGCCCTCCGATCTCCTGAGGTGCCTCCTCACGGTAACCCTCCGCCGGTGCGCGCGTCCCGGCACGGGGGGTCCTGCGCGCCGTGTCGTCGCTCACGCGAGCGACGGCGCCGACGCGCATGGCCGTCAGCCGCTCCCGCGGCCCCAGCCCGGGTCGTCCTCGGTGAACTGCGACGGGGCGGGCCGGCGGCGGCGGCGCGGCGCCTGCACGCCGTCGGCCATCCGCCGCGTGGTGAGCAGGAATCCGGTGTGCCCGACCATGCGGTGCTGCGGCCGGACCGCGAGCCCCTCGAGGTGCCAACCGCGCACCATCGACTCCCACGCGCCCGGCTCCGTCCAGCAGCCCGCCTCCTTGGCCGCCTCGGCGGTCCGGGACAGCTGCGTCGCGGTCGCGACGTAGACGACGAGGACGCCGCCGGGCTCCAGCGCCCGGGCGACCGCGGGCAGGCACTCCCACGGCGCGAGCATGTCGAGGACGCAGCGGTCGACCCGGACGGGCTCCCCGGCCTGCTCGGCTGCCTCGAGCGTCTCGACGAGGTCGCCCACCTGCAGCCGCCAGGCGGGGTGCGGGCCGCCGAAGAACTGCTCGACGTTGCCGCGGGCGATGTCGGCGAAGTCCTGCCGCCGCTCGACGGAGTGCACGAGCCCGTCGTCACCGACGGCGCGCAGCAGGCTCATGGTGAGGGCGCCGGAGCCGACCCCCGCCTCGAGCACGCGCGCGCCGGGGTGCACGTCGCCCATGTGGACGATCTGCCCGGCGTCCTTCGGGTAGACGACCGCGGCACCGCGCGGCATCGACAGCACGTAGTCGCTGAGCAGCGGCCGCTGCGCGAGGTACTCCAGGTCCGCCGTGCTCCGCACGACCGTCCCCTCCGGCCGGCCGAGCAGGTCGTCGTGCGCGATGGCGCCACGGTGCGTGTGGAAGACCTTCCCGGGGGCGAGGGTGATGGTGTGCAGCTTGCCCTTGGGGTCGGTGAGCTGGACGCGGTCGCCCTCGCGCAGCGGTCCGCGCCGCCCGCCCTCCCTCACGCCAGGCCCATCGCGTCGGCGAAGTCGTCCGGGAGCACGCGCGCGGTGGGCCGGCCGGTGTCGTCGACGAGGACCACGCCGGCCCCGCCGGAACGGGCGAGCGCCTCGACGGCCGCGACCGGGCCGAGTCGCGCGGGGACGACGGCGGTCGGCGGCAGCCGGACCCCGAGGGCGCTGGCGGGCGTGGTGTCCCGCTGGTCGGTCGGCACGTCGGCGACGCTACCGCCGTCGAGCAGGGCCACCGGACGGCCCTCGTCGTCGACCAGCACGACCGCGGTCGCGGGCGAGGCGGCGAGGAGGCTCTCGAGCCGGGCGACGCTCGCGCGCGCGGGCACCGCGACGGCCGGCCGCGACACGGCCGCGAGGTCCACGCGCGCCGCCCGGCGCCGGAAGCGCGCCACGCGCAGCGAGCCGCTCGCGCCCTGCCAGAGGAACAGCCCGACGAGCAGGACCCACACGACGTCGACGGTGCCGGGCAGGCGCCCGGCGAGCAGGGGCCGCCCGAGCAGCCACACGACGAGCCCGACGGCGGCGAGCCGGCCGACCCACGCCGCGACGACCGTGCCCGTGTCCTGCTGGCCGGTCAGCCGCCACACGAGCGCCTCGAGCACGCGGCCCCCGTCCAGCGGGAGGCCCGGCACGAGGTTGAGCACACCGAGCACGAGGTTGACGACCGCGGAGGCGGCGAGGAGGAAGCCGACGACGGCCTCCGGGCTCCCCGCCGTCGGACCGTCCACCAGGGCGCCTGCGGCGAGGGCGAGCCCCCCGAGCACGACGTTGACCAGCGGGCCGACGACGGACACCAGCGCGCTCTCGCCGGGGGTGCGCGGGCGGCCGAGCGAGGTGTGCCCGCCCCACAGGTCGACGACGACCTCCGCCACGTGCAGACCACGGGCGCGCGCCGCGACCGCGTGCGCCGCCTCGTGCAGGAGGACGGACACGGCGAGGAGCACCGCGAGCACCGCCGCGACGCCGAACCCGCCCGTGCTGCCGAGCCCGGTCGAGCGGGACGCGAGCGGACCGAAGAAGAAGGTGACGAGCGCGGCCACGACGAGCCACGACGGGGACAGCAGCACCGGGACGCCCGCGACGGTCGCGATCCTCAGGCGGCGCCGGCGGGACGTCCTCGCGGGCGCGTCGCTCACCGTCGAAGCGTACGGGTGCGTCGCTGCGGCGGTTGTGTCCGTCCCCCGACCTAGCGTGTGGCGCGTGACGGTCAGCGAGCACGACAGCCCCCCGGCAGGCGCCGCGCCGTCGCCGGGGGCACCGGCGGACCGCCTCGGGGCGCTGTCGCCGTCGCGGGCGGGCGACTTCAAGCAGTGCCCGCTGCTGTTCCGCTTCCGCACGGTCGACCGCCTGCCGCAGCAGCCGTCCGGGCCCGCGCTGCGTGGCACGGTCGTGCACCGCGCCCTCGAGCTGCTCTTCGAGGTGCCGGCCCCGCGCCGGACCCCCGACCACGCCCGGTCGCTGCTCGCGCCCGCGCTCGACGAGCTGGCGGCCGAGGACCCGGCGGTCGCGGCGCTCGTCGGCGAGGGCGACGCCCGCACGGCGTGGCTCGCGGAGGCCGGCCGCCTCGTCGACCGCTGGTTCGAGCTGGAGGACCCCCGCCGCCTGGAGCCCGCGGCGCGCGAGCTGTACGTCGAGCACCGGGTCGCCGACGACCTCGTGCTGCGGGGCGTCGTCGACCGGGTCGACGTCGCGCCGGACGGCCGGGTGCGCGTCGTCGACTACAAGACGGGGCGTGCGCCCGGCGAGGCGTTCGAGCAGCGGGCCCTGTTCCAGATGAAGTTCTACGCGCTGCTGCTGTGGCGGACCCGCGGCCGGGTGCCCACCCGGGTGCAGCTGGTGTACGTGGGCGGGCAGGGCGAGACGCTGCCGCTGGACGTGGACGAGCACATGCTGGAGGCGTTCGAGCGGACGCTGCTCGTGCTGTGGCGGGCGATCCGGACGGCCGCGGAGACCGGCGACTGGCAGGCGAGGCCCGGCCGCGTGTGCAGCTGGTGCGACCACCGCGACCTCTGCCCGGCGTGGGGTGGCACCCCTCCCCCGCTGCCGGCCGACGCGGCGGACCGGGTCCTGCGACTGGTGCCGGTCGAGCGCGACCCCGACGCCGGCACGGGCGGACCTCAGGGTGCTCCCTGGGGTGCACCGGGGGCAGATCCGGGGGCGAACCCGATGGACCCGCACCCGGGGTGAGGTGCTTCGCTGGTCGCACGCAGGCCCCTGCCGTGCCCACCCCTGACGAGACGGACGAGCCGTGAGCGACAGCACCCGCACGAGCACCTCCCCCGCCCCCACCGACAGCGACGCCCCCACCGACGCCACCGGCAGCGCGTCCGGCGACGCGCCCGCCCACGCTGCCGACGGGCCCGCCGACGCCGGCGACACCGACCCCGCGGCGGAGGGGCACGGCCGTCACGCGGCCACGCCGGTCGCCTCCGCGCGGGCCCTCACCAAGGTCTACGGCACCGGGGAGGCGGCGGTGCGTGCCCTCGACGGCGTAGACATCGACTTCACCCGCGGCGAGTTCACGGCGATCATGGGCCCGTCGGGGTCCGGCAAGTCGACGCTCATGCACTGCATGGCCGCGCTCGACACCCCCACGTCCGGGCAGGTCGTGGTCGACGGCGTCGACGTCTCGACCCTCAAGGACAAGGCCCTCACGCGGCTGCGGCGCGACCGGATCGGCTTCGTCTTCCAGTCGTTCAACCTCGTGCCGACCCTCACCGCGGCGGAGAACATCACCCTCCCGCTCGACATCGCGGGGCGGAAGGTCGACCGCGAGTGGCACGACACGGTCGTCGGCATCCTCGGGCTCGGTCCGCGCCTGCGCCACCGCCCCAACGAGCTGTCCGGCGGGCAGCAGCAGCGGGTGGCGGCGGCCCGCGCCCTCGTGGGCCGGCCGGCGATCGTCTTCGCCGACGAGCCGACCGGCAACCTCGACTCCCGCAGCTCCGCGGAGGTCCTCGGCTTCCTGCGGCGCAGCGTCGACGACTTCGGGCAGTCGATCGTCATGGTCACGCACGACCCGTCGGCGGCCGGCTACGCCGACCGCGTCGTGTTCCTCGCCGACGGCGAGGTCGTCGACGAGATGCGCCGTCCGACCGCCGAGCGGGTCCTCGACCGCATGAAGACGCTCGGGGACCTCTGATGCTGCGGGTGACCCTCGCCAACGTGCGCGGGCACGTCGTCCGACTGCTCCTCACCTGCCTCGCCGTCACCCTCGGCACGGCGTTCGTCGCGGGCTCCTTCGTGCTCACCGACTCCATCGACGAGACGTTCTCCGCGATCTTCGCCACGTCCGACAGCACCGACGCGGTCGTCCGCCTGGCCGACGCGGGCCCGAGCGGGCCCGCCGCGGCCACCGCGGAGGGCGCGGGCGGCAGCGCCGGGGCGCAGGCCGACCCGGAGGCCTCCGACGGTGGGCTGCTCGGCCTCGACGTCGCCCTCGTCGACGACATCGAGGCCCTCGACGGCGTCGAGCGCGCCATCCCGTCCCTCACCGGCACCGCCGTGCTGCAGGGCGCCGACGGGACCGCCGTGCGCAGCGGGGGCGCCCCCTCGCTCGGCTTCGCCTACGACCCCGACGACCCCTCGGTGCGCCTGCTCGACGGCCGGGGCGCGCAGGCGCCCGACGAGGTCGTCGTCGAGACGGCGACGCTCGCGCAGTCCGGGCTCGCGGTCGGCGACGAGACGGTCGTCGTGGTGAACGGCACGCCGCTCGACGTCACGGTCGTCGGCGAGGCCACGAACGACACCCCGACCGCGGGCGCCACGATCGTGCTGCTGGAGGAGGAGCTCGCGCGCGAGCAGTTCGCGCCGACCGGCCTGGTCCCCAGCATCACCGTGACGGCCACCGACGGCCTCACGCAGGAGGAGGTGGTGGACCGCGTCGCGCCGCTCGTGCCCGAGGGGGCGGAGGTCGTCACCGGTCAGCAGTCCGCCGACGAGACGCAGGAGGCCCTCGCCACCGCGCTCGGCTTCGTCACGACCTTCCTGCTCGTCTTCGCGGGGGTCGCACTGTTCGTCGGCGCCTTCATCATCTTCAACACCTTCTCGATGCTCGTCGCGCAGCGGACGCGCGAGCTCGCGCTGCTGCGCGCCATCGGCGCCTCCCGGGGGCAGGTCGTCCGCTCGGTGCTCGGCGAGTCCGTCGTGGTCGGCCTCGTCGGCTCCCTCGCCGGCCTCGGCATCGGCATCGGGCTCGCGGCCGCGCTGCAGCGGCTCATCGGGGCGCTGTTCGGCCTGGAGCTCGCCGGCCTGCCCGTCGGCGTGCGCACCGTGGTCGCCACGCTCGTCGTCGGGGTGGTCGTGACCGCGCTCGCGGCCGTGCTGCCCGCGCGGCGGGCCTCGCGCACGGCCCCCGTGGCCGCCATGCGCGACGAGCAGGCGCTGCCGAAGTCGCAGGTGCGGCTGCGTGCGGCTCTCGGGCTCGGCCTCGCCGCGCTCGGCGCCGTCGCGGTCGGTCTCGTCCTCGGCGACGTCGTCACCGAGCAGCCGCTCGCCGTGCTCGGCGCCGGGGTCGCCGCGGTCTTCCTCGGGGTCGCGATCGCCAGCCCGGCCGTGTCCAAGCCCGTCGTGTGGCTCGTCACGGCCCCGGTGGCCGGCGGCGCTGTCGGCCGGCTCGCGCAGCGCAACGGCCTGCGCAACCCGCGTCGCACCGCCGCGACCGCCAGCGCGCTCATGATCGGCCTCGCGCTCGTCGGGGCGGTGTCCGTGCTCGCGACCTCCGCGTCGGCGAGCGTCGCCGACATCGTCGACGACGAGTTCACGGGCGACCTCGTCGTCAGCGACGGCGGCCAGCCCTCGATCCCGCTCACCGTCGCCGACGAGGTCCGCGCCGTCGACGGGGTCGAGGCGGTCCTCGAGCTGCCCTTCACGCCCGCGACGCTCGACGGCGACGACGGCACGGTCATGGCCGTCGACCCCGGCACGCTGCCGGGGCTCGTGGAGCTCACGGCCGTCGAGGGCGACCTCGGGGTGCTCGGGGACGGCGTGTGGCTCAGCGAGTCCGAGGCCGAGGACCTCGGCGCGGGGGCGGGCGACACCGTCGCCGTGCAGGTCGCCAACGGCGAGGCCGTGGACCGCGAGGTGCTCGCCGTCTACGAGGACTCCCAGCTCGTCGCGACCGGCGCGATCGTGTCGCAGGAGGTCTACGACGCCGGCACGGAGGGCCTGCAGAGCGCGGGCGGCGGGGCGGGCGGCGTGCAGTACGTCCTCGTCGACGTCGCCGACGACGCGGACCCCGCCGCGGTCGACGACGCCGTCACCGAGGTGGCGGCCGGCTTCCTCACCCTGTCGGTGCTGGACGCGGAGGAGTTCACCTCGCAGCAGACGGCGCAGATCAACACGGTCCTCGGCCTGCTGTACGCGCTGCTCGGGCTGTCCCTCGTCATCGCGACGCTCGGGGTCGTCAACACCCTCGCCCTGTCGGTCGTGGAGCGGACCCGCGAGATCGGGCTGCTCCGGGCGATCGGCCTGACCCGCGTCCAGCTGCGGCGGACGGTGACGATCGAGTCGGTCGCCACGACCGTCTTCGGCGCCCTGCTCGGCATCGTGCTCGGCCTCGCGTTCGGGGTCGCGCTGCAGCGGGCGATCGCCGACGACGGCCTCGAGGTGCTCGCCGTCCCGTGGCTGACGGTCGTCGTCGTGCTCGTCGGCTCCGCGGTCGTCGGGGTCGTCGCCGCCGTGCTGCCCGCGTGGCGCGCGACCCGCATCGACGTCCTGCGGGCGATCACGACCGACTGAGCGCGCCTGCCGACGCCTGCCGGCCCGTCGGGCCGGCAGGTGCGGGCAGGCGCCGGCAGGGTCAGCCGGTGTTGCGCAGACCCGCCGCGATGCCGTTGATGGTGAGCAGGAGGGCCCGCTGCAGCTCCGGCGGCGCCTCCTGGCCCTCCGGGATCGCGCGCAGCCGGGCGAGCAGCGACACCTGCAGGGCGTGCAGCGGCGCGAGGTAGGCGTCGCGCAGCTGCAGCGTCTGCCGCAGCAGGGGCGAGGACTCCAGCAGCTCGCTCTGCCCCGTCACCCACAGCACCTGCTCGACGGTGCGGGCGTGCTCGGCGCGGATCCGCTCGAACAGCCCGGCCGCCTCCTCGGGCACGAGGGTCCGCACGTAGCGGGCGGCGATGTCGAGGTCGGTCTTCGCCAGCGTCATCTGCACGTTCGACAGGAACGTGCGGAAGAAGCTCCACGAGCCGTACATCTCGCGCAGGGCGTCCTCGCGGCCCGCCTCGCGGGCGGCGGCCAGGCCGCTGCCGACGCCGAACCAGCCGGGCAGGATGATGCGTGACTGGGTCCAGCCAAACACCCACGGGATGGCGCGCAGGTCGTCGAGGCCGCCCGCGCCGCCCGGGCGCTTGGCGGGGCGGGAGCCGATGTTCATCTTGCCGAGCTCGTCGACCGGCGTGGCGGTGACGAAGAAGTCGACGAGCGCGTCGTCGCGCACGAGCCCGCGGTAGGTCTGCTGGCCGGCCGCGGCGACGACGTCCATGGTCGCGTCCCACGCCTGCAGCACCTCGGCCGGCTGCCGGCTGCGCCGGTGGAGCACCGAGGCCTCGACGACCGCCGCGAGGGCGCTCTCGAGGTTCCAGCGCCCCAGGCCGGGGAGGATGTACTTGTCGGAGATCACCTCGCCCTGCTCGGTGATCTTGATGGGGCCGTCGAGGCTGCCGGACGGCTGGGCGAGGATCGCCTCGGCCGTGGGGCCGCCGCCGCGCCCCACCGACCCGCCGCGGCCGTGGAACAGCCGCAGCCGCACGCCGTGGCGCGCGGCCACGTCACGCAGCGAGCGCTGCGCGCGCTGGATCTGCCACTGCGAGGCGGCGATGCCGGCGTCCTTGGAGGAGTCGGAGTAGCCGAGCATGATCTCCTGCAGGTCGCCGCGCGCGGCGACGAGGCGCCGGTACGACGGGTCCGACAGCAGGTTGTCGAGCAGCGGGCCGGCGATCTCCAGCTCCGCAACGGTCTCGAACAGCGGCGCGAACCCTATCCGCGCGACCGCGGGGCGGTCGGGCCCGCCGAGGTCGACGAGGCCCGCCTCGCGCGCGAGCACGACGACCGCGAAGAGGTCGTCGATGTCGTGGGTCATCGACACGATGTACGTCTCGACGACGTCCGGGCCGTAGGTGTCCAGCGCCGTCCGCAGCGTGAGCATGAGGTCGAGGGAGGCCGCGGCGGGCCCGTCGGCGGGGATGCTGCTTCGCCCGGTGAGCGGGCGCCGCCCGGCCATCTCGCGCGACAGCAGCGCGATGCGCTCGGGCCGCTCGAGGTCGGAGTAGGGCGTGTCGAGCTCGTCGAGGCGGCCGTACAGCTCCGCCAGCGCGGCGTGGTGCTTGCCGCTGTGCTCGCGCACGTCGAGGGTCGCGAGCCCCATGCCCATCGCGGTGGCGGTGCGCACGAGCCGCAGGATGGCGCCGTCACCGGTGAGCAGGTCCCCGCCGGCCAGCATGGAGTCGCGGACCAGGACGAGGTCGCGCAGCAGCTCGCCGAAGGACTGGTAGTCGCGTCCCGGCTCGTGCGGGGCACCGGTCTCCAGCCGCTCCCGGGTCCGCTGCAGGCGCACCCGCACGAAGCTGAGCTTGAGCCGGTACGGCTCCTCGGCGTTGAGCCGGCGCAGCTGGGAGAACGTGATGGGCAGGGCCTCGCCGTCGGCCTCGAGCGAGGCGAGCAGCTCGGGGCTCGCCTGCACGACTCGCGTCGACGACGACATCTCGGTGAGCGCGTCCTCCACCTGGCGGGTGAGCTCGCGCAGGCCGGCCTCGTGCTGCAGCGCGAGCACCTCGAGGGTGACCGCGGGGGTGACGTTCGGGTTGCCGTCGCGGTCACCGCCGGCCCACGTGCCGAAGCGCAGGGGGCGCGCGTCGGCGGGCAGCACGACGTCGAGAGCGCCGAGGCGGCGGTCGAGCTCCTCCAGCAGCTGCGGCAGCACGTCGGAGGCGAGCGACTGCAGGTAGTACATGGCGGTGCGCGCCTCGTCGACCGGCACGGGCCGCGCGATGCGCAGCTCGTCGGTCTGCCACAGCAGGTCGACGAGCTCGGCGAGGCGCCGGTCCTGCCGGTCGGCCTCGGCGGACGTGCGGCGGGGGTCCTCGGCCTCGTCGACGACCGCGGCGATCCGCTGCAGCAGGCGCAGCACGGTGCGGCGGCTCGCCTCGGTGGGGTGGGCGGTGAAGACGGGCCGGTACTCGACCCGGCCGACGACGTCGCGGACGAAGTCGCGCTCGACCGTTCCGGCCTCGAGCGCCTCGCGGATGCGCTCGGCGGTCGCCTGCAGCGGGCCGACCTCGTCGGTCGTCACCTCGCGCCAGCGGTGCAGCTGCTCGGTGACGTTGACCAGCTGGAAGTACCCGGTGAACGCCCGCGCGAGGACGACGGCGGTCTCGTCGTCGACGCCGCCGAGGAGCTCGTGCAGCGCCCCGTCGTCGGGCTCGCGCGCGAGGCCGCGGACCCGCTCGACGAGCGCGAGCAGGTCCGCACCCTCGTGGCGGGTCAGCGCCTCGCCCAGCAGGGTGGCGAGCTGGCGCACCGACGCGCGCAGCGCGGCGTGCTGGGCGTCGGAGGCCACGCCCGCGGCGAACCGCGCGACGTCGTCCTGCCGCTCGTCGCCCTCGGGTGCCGTGCGGGTGGTCGCGGTGTCCTCGGCCGAGTGCATGGGCCCCATGCTCCCAAGCCACCCCGCGGACCACGCGCCGGGCTGTCCACCACTCGGGCAGCCGACGCCCGCTAGCCCCCGGGAGCCCGTCCGCCCGCCGATGCTGTCGCGGTGTCGGGGCGCCCGGCTACGGTCACCGGGTGACCCAGCAGACGGACGAGCAGGGCCGCCCGGAGCCGCCGTTCGCCGCCGGCGAGGCCGAGACGCTGCTCGGCTTCCTCGCCTACCACCGGGCGACCATCGCGTGGAAGTGCGGCGGCGTCGACGCCGCCGGGCTCGCGCTGCGCTGGGGCCGCTCGGAGATGACGCTCGGCGGCCTGCTGTGCCATCTCGCCTACGTCGAGGACGACTGGACCGCTCGCGGTCTCGCCGGCCGGGACCGGCCCGAGCCGTGGGCCTCGGTCGACTGGGCGGTGGACGAGGACGCCGACTGGCACTTGGCCGCGAGCATGGCGCCGGAGGAGGCGCTCGCGTTCTGGCGCCGCTCGGTGGAGCGCTCGGACGCGCTGCTCCGTCAGGTGCTCCACGAGCGCGGGCTCGACGGGTCGGGCTCGCGCACCTTCGCCGACGGGCGCACCCCGAGCGTGCGGTGGGTGCTCGTCCACCTCGTGGAGGAGTACGCCCGCCACGTGGGGCACGCGGACCTGCTGCGCGAGGAGGTCGACGGGCTGGTCGGCGAGTGAGCGGCACGTGCCCGTGCGGTCGGACCGGCTCCTTCGGCCAGGTGCTCGCCGAGGACGCGTGCTGCGGGCCGTACCTGGCCGGGGCGCGGGAGGCACCGGAGCCGGAGGCGCTCATGCGGTCGCGATACACGGCCTTCGTCCGCGGTGACGAGGCGTACCTGCGCCGCACGTGGGACCCCGCGACCCGCCCGGACCGGCTCGGGCTCGACCCGGCGACCCGGTGGGTGGGCCTCGACGTGCACGAGGCCACGGCCTCCGGCGACGACGGCGTCGTGGAGTTCACCGCCCGCTTCCGCGACGGCCGTCCGGGCGCCGGCGGCCGGCTGCACGAGCGGAGCCGCTTCCGCCGGAGCGGCGGCGCGTGGCGCTACGTCGACGGCGACCACCTCGCCTGACGGCCACGCGTCGTCGCCGCCGGTGCCGGGCTCACGGGACGAGGACGACGTCGGTCCCGTCGAGCTCGGCCCGGAAGCCGTCGTCGACGACGGTCACCTCGCGGAGCACGAGTCCCTCGGGGATCCCCTCGATGTCCTGCTCGATCGTGGTGAGGGCGGCGGCCACGTCGCCGAGGAACGGGTCGAGGAAGGACGGCCCACCCACGTCTATCTCGGTGGGGGTGACCGCGAGCCGCCCGTCGACCGCCGCGACGCGGCCCGTGGCGACGACGTCGAGCTCGCGCCCGAGCGCCTCGACGGTCGTCTCCACCTGCGCCTGCCCGTCCGCGGCGGCCGAGACGACGACCCCGGGCCCGATCTGCTCCGCCACGACCTCGAACGGCACCGTCGCGACCACCGCGAGCGACTGCGCCGTCGTCGTCTCCGGGCCCGAGCGGACGCCGCTGCCGGTGGCGGTGACGTCGCGCAACCGGGAGCCGGGCAGGACGAGGGCGCCGCTGTCGAGGTCGACGTCGCCGAGCCAGCTCTCCTCCGGGCCGAGGTCCGCCGGCGGCTCCGGCGCGGGCGCACCGGCGTCCGGCGGGCTGCCCGGCGTCGGCGAGGGCGCCGCCGTGCCGGGCCCGTCGGCGGGCTCGGTGACGACGAGGAACAGCGCCGCCCCCGCCACGGCGAGGACGAGGAGGGTGACGAGGACGCCGAGGAGCGCCCCGGTCAGCCGGTCTCGGGTCCGCTGGGAGGCCATGCTCCAGGCATACCCGGTTCGGGCGCGCGGCCACGCAGGGGCTCAGGCCGCGGGCGTCGGGTGCGGCTGCAGGCGGCCCGCGGCGATGTCCTCCGCGTAGTGGCACGCGACCGTGTGACCGGGCTCCACCTCGCGCAGCGCCGGCCGCTCGGTCGTGCAACGGCCGGGCTGCACGAACGGGCAGCGCGTGGAGAACCGGCAGCCGGTCGGCGGGTCCGCGGGCGAGGGCAGGTCGCCGGTGAGGAGGATCCGCTCCCGGCGGTCCTCGACCTCCGGGTCGGGCACGGGGATCGCCGACATGAGGGCGAGCGTGTAGGGGTGCCGCGGTGAGGCGTACAGCGTGTCCGCGTCCGCCTCCTCCACGAGCGCACCGAGGTACATGACTCCCACGACGTCGCTCACGTGGCGCACGACGGCGAGGTCGTGGGCGATGACGAGGTAGGTGAGGCCGAGGGAGTCCTGCAGCTCCTCGAGCAGGTTGACCACCTGCGCCTGCACGGACACGTCGAGGGCCGAGACGGGCTCGTCGGCCACGACGAGCTCCGGGCGCAGCGCGACGGCCCGGGCGATGCCGATGCGCTGCCGCTGCCCGCCGGAGAACTCGTGCGGGAAGCGGCCGGCGGCCGAGGCGGGCAGCCCCACCTGGTCCAGCAGCTCCCGCACACGCGCCGCGTAGCCGCCGGGACCCGCCGGGGCCCCGTGGGCGCGCAGCGGCTCGCTGAGGGCGGCCTCGACGGACTGGCGGGGGTCGAGGCTCGACATCGGGTCCTGGAAGACCATCTGCATGCGGCGGCGCGCGCGGCGCAGCCGCTCGCCGCCGAGGGCGGCGACGTCCTCGCCGTCGAACACGACCGAGCCGCGCGTCGGGCGGACCAGGCGCAGGACGGCGCGGCCGAGGGTGCTCTTGCCGCAGCCGGACTCCCCCACGAGCCCGTACGTGCTGCCCCGGCGCACGTCGAGGCTGACCCCGTCGACGGCCTTGACGTGGCCGACGACCGTGTCGCGGACGATGCCGCGCGTGATGGGGAAGTGCACGGCCACGTCGCGCACCTGCAGCAGGACGTCGTCGCTCACGGGCGGGCCTCGTTCCCGGCGGTGCCGGAGGCGCCGGCGGCACCGACGGGGTGCACGCAGCGCACGCCGTGCCCGCGCACCGTCTCCATGGCGGGCGGCTCGCCGAGGCACGCGGAGTCCGAGCGGGTGCAGCGCGGCTCGAACGCGCAGCCGGTCGACCACGCGCGGGTGAGGGTCGGTGAGCCGGGGATCGGCTGCAGCGGCTCCCCGCGCGGCGCGTCCAGCCGAGGCACCGAGCGCAGCAGCCCGTCGGTGTAGGGGTGCTCGGGGCGCGCGAACAGCTCCCGCCGGGCCGCGGACTCCACGAGCCGGCCCGCGTACATGACGTGGACGTCGTCGCACATGCCGGCGACGACCCCGAGGTCGTGGGTGATGAGGACCAGCGCCGTGCCGCTCTCGGCGACGAGGCCGCGCAGCAGGTCGAGGATCTGCGCCTGGATTGTGACGTCGAGCGCCGTCGTGGGCTCGTCGGCCACGAGCAGCCGGGGCTCGCACGCGAGCGCGATCGCGATGAGGGCGCGCTGCCGCATGCCACCGGACAGCTGGTGCGGGTAGTCCCGCAGCCGGCGCTGCGCCTCCGGGATGCCCACGCGACGCAGCAGGTCGACGGCCTCGTCGCGGGCCTCGGAGCGCGTCATGTCGCGGTGGCGGCGCAGCACCTCCGTCACCTGCACGCCGACGGGCACGACCGGGTTGAGGGAGGACATCGGGTCCTGGAAGACCATCGCCATGTCCGCGCCGCGCAGCGACCGGCGCCGGTCGTCGGGCATGTCGAGGAGCTCCTCGCCGTCGAAGCGCACGCTGCCGCGCACCTCCACGCCGCGCCGCGGCAGCAGGCCCATGATGGCCAGGCTCGTGACGGACTTGCCGGACCCGGACTCCCCCACGAGGCCGACGCTGCGCCCGGCGGGCACGTCGAAGCCCACCTGGTCCACGGCCACCACCGGTGCCCGGCCGCGGCGGGTGAAGTGCACCTCGAGGTCGCGCACCTGCAGCAGCGGCCCGTCGGGGCGGGTGCCGCGGCGGTCGACGGACCCGGCGGTCGTCGTGCTCACGGGCTACCTCCGGTACTTGGGGTCGAGGGCCTCGCGCATCGACTCGCCGAGCAGCGTGAAGCCGAGCGCGGCGAGCACGATGGCGAGGCCGGGGAAGAACGCGAGGTGGGGCGCGGAGGCGAGGAAGCGCTGCGTCTCGGCGAGCATGCGGCCCCACTCCGGCAGGCGTGGGTCCTCCCCCGACAGGCCGAGGAAGGCCAGCGCCGCGGCGTCGATGATGGCCGTGGCGAGGGTGAGCGTGCCCTGGACGATGACGGGCGACAGTGAGTTCGGCAGCACGTGCCGCACCACGACGTGGCGGTCGCGCACCCCGAGGCTGCGGACCGCCACCACGTAGTCGGCGTTGCGCTGCGCGAGCATCGCCCCCCGCAGCAGCCGGATGAAGATCGGCACGTTGACGACCGCGATGGCGATCATCACCGACGTGAGCGAGCGGCCGAGGACCGCGGCGATCGCGATGGCGAGGAACAGGGACGGCAGCGACAGCATGATGTCGACGACCCGCATGACGACGGTGTCCACCCAGCCGCCGAAGGCGCCCGCGAGCATGCCGACGGCGATGCCGACCGCGGCGCCGAGCAGCGTCGCGACGACGCCGACGAGCAGGGACTGCCGGGCGCCGTAGATGACGCGGCTCAGCTCGTCGCGCCCGAGGCTGTCCAGGCCCATCCAGTGCTCGGCCGAGGGCCCGGGGATGCTCGTGGGCGTGACGGCGCCGACGCGCTCGCCCGGGTCGTACGGCGCGAGCCACGGCGCGAGCACGGCGACGGTCACGAAGCCGAGCACGAGGAGCGCGCCGACCATCGCGAGGGGGTCGCGCAGCACGCGGCGCAGCGCCTCCCGGCCGAGCGACGTGCCCTGGTCCGCGCCGGACAGGACCGCGGCGGACTGGGCGCTGCTCGCCTCGCGGCGCTCGGCGACCGTCGCGTCGACGCGGCCGCTGCCCTCCGGGTACCCGGGGCTGTCGGACATCAGGAACCTCCCCCGGCCGAGGCCATGGTGGCGGCGCGGATGCGCGGGTCGATGAGGCCGTACGCGATGTCGACGAGCAGGTTGACGACGACGATGACGACGGCGATGACGAGGATGAAGCCCTGCACGACCGCGTAGTCGCGGTTGGTGATGGCGTCGACGAGGAACGAGCCGACGCCCGGGAAGGCGAACACCGTCTCGGTGAGCACCGCGCCCGCCAGCAGCAGACCGACCTGCAGGCCGATGACGGTGACGACCGGCAGCAGCGCGTTGCGCAGCACGTGGCGGCGGTTGATCGTCGAGCGGGCGAGGCCCTTGGCGTCGGCGGTGCGCACGTAGTCCTCGTTGACGACGTCGAGCACGCTCGCCCGCGTGATGCGGGCGATGATCGCGAGCGGGATGGTCGCGAGGGCGACCGCCGGCAGCACGAGGTGGAGGAACGCGTCCCACGCGACGTCGGGGCGGCCGACGAGGAACCCGTCGAGCACGTAGAAGCCGGTGGGGTGCTCGGTGAACAGCCGCGGGTCCTGCCGCCCGGAGTCCGGGAACCAGCCGAGCCGGACGCTGAACACGTACTTGAGCACGTAGCCGAGCACGAACACCGGGATGGTGACCCCGACGAGCGAGGCGAGCACCGCGCTGCTGTCCACCCACGTGAGGTGGCGGCGGGCCGCGAGGTAGCCGAGGCCGACGCCGAGCACCACCGCGATGAGCAGGGCGAAGAGGCTCAGCTCGATCGTGGCGGGGAACAGCCGCGCCAGCTCCTCGGTGACGGGGCGGCGCGTGGTCGTGGAGACGCCGAAGTCGCCCGTCACCGAGCGGCCGAGCCACGCGAGGTACTGCTCGAGCAGCGGCCGGTCGAAGCCGTACAGGCTCTCCAGCTGGGCGACGGCCTCGGGGGTGGCGCGCTCGCCGAGCAGCGCCTGGGCGGGCCCGCCCGGCAGGGCCCGCAGCCACGCGAACAGCAGCAGGCTGAGGCCGAGCAGGATCGGCACGAGCAGCAGCAGGCGCCGGACGACGAATCGGAGCACGCGTCCCCTCCGGTGGTGGACGTGCCCGTGCGGGCGGCGACCGGGGTCGACCGCCCGCACGGGCGCACGGGTCAGGACGGGTGCGTCACTCCGGCGGCTCCACCGTCACGACGTTGAAGTCCTCGTTCTGCACCGGGCTGGGCACGAAGCCCTCGACGCCGGGCCGGAACGCGAGCGCGGGCTCCGTGCTCGCGTACGGCAGACCGGGGAGGTCGTCCATGATGATTCGGTTGGCCTCCTGGTACAGCTCGGTCCGCACGTCCTCGTCGGTCTCCGCCTCGGCCTGGTCGAGCAGGTCCCGCAGCTCCGGGTTGTCGTAGCCCCACTCCGGGCTCTCCGCCTGGAAGAAGGTGCCGACGAAGTTGTCGGGGTCGCCGAAGTCGCCGGTCCAGCCGAGCAGGTACATGGGCGCACCGCCGGACAGGGCCGCGTCGAGGAAGTCGGGGTTCCACGGCGCGCCGATCGGGTTGACGGTGAAGCCGACGGCCTCGAGGTCCTCGGCGATCAGCTGGAAGTTGGCCGTGGGGTCCGGCATGTACGGCCGGGACACCTCGGTCGGGTACCAGAAGTCGATCGTGAGGTCGGTGACGCCGGACTCCTCGATGAGCTCGCGGGCCCGGTCGGGGTCGTAGTCGTAGGTGGTGACGTCCTCGGCGTAGCCGAACACCGACTCCGGCATGAACTGCGTCGCGACCGTCGAGCCCTCGGGGTAGTTGGTCGTGATGATGTTCTCGCGGTCGATCGCGTGGGCGATGGCCTGCCGGATCTGCAGGTTGTCCAGCGGCGGGGTCGTCTGCTGCAGGCCGATGTAGCCGACGTTGAAGGCCGGGCGGCGCAGGATCTGGTAACCGGCCTCCTCGAGGGCGTCGACGTCGGCAGGGTCGACGAGGTCGTAGCCGTCGATGCCGCCGGACTCCAGCGCCTGGCGCCGGGCGGGGCCGTCGGCGATCGGACGGAAGACGAGGGTCTGGATCTGCGCGACGTCACCCCAGTAGTCCTCGTTGCGCTCGAGGACGAGCTGGTTGCCGCGCTCCCACGACACGAACCGGAACGGGCCGGTGCCGGTCGGGTGCTCGGTGCCGTACGTGCCGGTGAACTGCGGCTCCTCCGCGGAGCCGCCGATCTCGTCGGCGCCGTACTCCTCGAGCGCCGCGGGGCTGGCGATGCTGAACGCCGGCAGCGACAGCGCCGACAGGAACGTCGACGACGGCCGGGTCAGCGTGATGGTCGCCTCGAGGTCGTCCGTCGCCTCGCAGGAGGCGTACAGGCTCTCCGGCAGCGACTCGTCCTCGTTCTCGGCGTAGCCGCCCATGACCGTCTGCCAGTAGTACGACACGTTGCCGGACTGCTGGATGCCGGAGAAGTTGTACCAGCGGTCGAAGTTGGCGCACACCGCCTCGGCGTCGAACGGCTCGCCGTCGTGGAACGTGACGCCCTCGCGGAGCTGGAACGTCCACTCGAGGCCGTCCTCGCTCGGCTCCCACTCGGTGGCGAGCGCCGGCTCGATCTCGGTGCCGCCGGCCTCGGTGGTGACGAGGCCCTCGAAGATGGACCGCACGACGCGCAGCGACTCGCCGTCGCTCACGTACGCGCCGTCGATGACGACGGGGTCGGCGGAGGCACCGAAGACGAGGGTCGCGTCGCTGCTGCCGGCGTCCTCGCCGCCGGCCGCACCGGTGGCCGCGTCGCCGCTGCCGCCCTCGTCGGCGTCGTCGCCGCCGCACGCGGCGAGGGCGAGCACGGACGCGAGGCCGACGGCCCCGAGACGCAGGGCGCGCGCGACGCCCGGAGATGTGGACCGCATAGGACTCCCCTGGTTCGACCGGGACGGGCGCCCCGGGACTCGGACCAGGTGAACCTAGCCCCGCGCGCGGGCGGACCTCGTCACCGCGGCGTCACAGTTGCGTCACGAATGCGTGGGTACCGCGTCGTCCACGTCGTCGATCGTGCGGCCGGCGAGCACGTCGGCGAGAGCATCGACGCTCAGCGTCCGCAGGTCGGTCACCCGGCTGAGGCCGGGCGCGGCCGGCACCGGCACGTGCACGGGCACCGCGACCACGCGGCACCCGGCCGCCGTCGCGGACGCGACGCCGGGCACCGAGTCCTCGACGGCCACGCACGCGGCGGGCTCCACCCCCAGCCGTCGCGCGGCGAGCAGGTACGGCTCCGGGTGCGGCTTGCCGTGGGTGACGGCGTCTCCGGTCACGACGGTCGCGAAGGTGCCCGCGGGCAGCGTCTCGACGACCGCGTCGGCGAGGACCGCGTACGACATGGTGACGAGCGCGTTGGGGACGCCCGCCGCGGCGCACGCGAGCAGCAGCTCCCGCGCCCCGGGCCGGAACGGCGCGTCGGTGCGCAGGCGCTCGGCCATCCGCGCGACGAGCGCCTCGACCACCTGCTCGGGGGCGAGGTCGATGCCGCTGCGCTCCACGAGCATGCGCCCGCTCACGAGCAGCGGGTTGCCGACGAGCGCGAGGCCGTCCTCGTGGGTCCAGCGCCCGCCGTGGTCGCGGACGAGGTCGGTCTCCGCCTCGATCCAGTACGGCTCGCTGTCGACGAGGGTGCCGTCCATGTCCCACAGGACGGCGGCCGGCAGCGCGGGGGGCGGGGTCACGGGCGTCGAGCCTGTCAGGTCGCGTTGAAGTAGGAGGCCTCGGGGTGGTGCACGACGATCGCGTCCGTCGACTGCTCCGGGTGCAGCTGCAGCTCCTCCGACAGCTCCACCCCGATGCGCTCGGGGCGCAGCAGGCGCACGAGGTCGCGGCGGTGCTCGAGGTCCGGGCACGCCGGGTAGCCGAAGGAGTAGCGCGAGCCCCGGTAGCCCTGGTCGAGGATACCGGCGAGGTCGGGCGCGTCGTCGCCGGCGAGGCCGAGCTCCTCGCGGACGCGGGCGTGCCAGCGCTCGGCGAGGGCCTCCGCGAGCTGCACCGACAGCCCGTGCAGCTCGAGGTAGTCGCGGTAGGCGTCCTTCGCGAACAGCTCGGCGGTCGCGGTCGCGACGCGCCCGCCCATCGTCACCAGCTGCACCCCGAGCACGTCGGCCCGGCCGTGCTCGCGCACCCAGTCGCGGTCCTTGTGGAAGTCGGCGAGGCACAGCCGGCGGTCACGCCGCTGCCGCGGGAAGCGCCAGCGGACGACGACCTCCTCCAGCCCGTCGCCCTCCGGGGCGGCGAGCACGCACAGGTCGTCGCCGTCGGCGGCGACCGGCAGGTAGCCGTACACGACGCCCGCCTCGAGCAGGCCCTCGGTGTGGATGCGGTCGAGCCAGGCCCGCAGGCGCGGCCGGCCCTCGGACTCCACGAGGTCGGCGTACGTGGGACCGTCCTCGCCCCGCGTGCCGCGCAGGCCCCACTGGCCGAGGAAGGTCGCGCGCTCGTCGAGGTAGCCGACGTAGTCCGCGAGCGGGACGCCCTTGACCACGCGGGTGCCCCAGAACGGGGGTACGGGCACGTCGACGTCGCGGGAGACGTCGGAGCGGACCGGACCGGTCGCGTCGGGCGCCTGCTCGACCGGCGCGGGCCGGGGCCGCACGCGGCGCGGGCGGGGCGCGGGCAGCTGCTCGCGCTCCCCGCGCTTCACCTGCATGACGGCGTCCATGAGCCGCAGCCCCTCGAACGCGTCGCGGGCGTAGCGGACCTCGCCCTCGTACACGTCGGCGAGGTCCTGCTCGACGTAGGCGCGGGTGAGGGCGGCACCACCGAGCAGCACCGGCAGGTCCGCCGCCAGCCCGCGGGAGTTGATCTCCTCGAGGTTCTCCTTCATGACGACGGTGCTCTTGACGAGCAGCCCCGACATGCCGAGCACGTCGGCGCGGTGGTCCTGCGCGGCGCGGATCATCTCCGACACGGGCTGCTTGATGCCGAGGTTGACGACCGTGTAGCCGTTGTTCGTGAGGATGATGTCGACGAGGTTCTTGCCGATGTCGTGGACGTCGCCCTTGACCGTGGCGAGCACGATCGTGCCGCGCCCGGAGTCGTCGGTGCGCTCGATGTGGGGCTCGAGGTGCGCGACCGCCGCCTTCATGACCTCGGCGCTCGTGAGCACGAACGGCAGCTGCATCTCGCCCCTGCCGAACAGCTCGCCGACGACCTTCATGCCGGCGAGCAGGTGGTCGTTGATGATGTCGAGGGCGGGCCGCCCGTTCGCGACGGCCTCGTCGAGGTCGGCCTCCAGCCCGTTGCGCTCGCCCTCGACGATGCGGGCGGCCAGCCGCTCCCCCAGCGGCAGCTGCAGCAGGGCCGCGGCGCGCTCGGCGCGCTGGTCGGCGGCGCTCACGCCCTCGAACAGCTCGAGGAAGCGCTCGAGCGGGTCGTAGCCCGGCCGGCGCCGGTCGTGGACGAGGTCGAGGGCGACGTCGAGCTGCTCGGCCGGGATCCGGCTGAGCGGCAGGATGCGCGACGGGTGGACGATCGCCGAGGTCAGCCCGGCCTTGACCGCCTCGTGGAGGAACACCGAGTTGAGCACCGCGCGCGCGGCGGGGTTGAGGCCGAACGACACGTTCGACACCCCGAGCGTCGTCTGCACCGACGGGTGGCGCTGCGTGAGGGTCCGGATCGCCTCGAGGGTCTCGACCGCGTCCCGGCGGGTCTCCTCCTGCCCCGTGGCGATGGGGAAGGTGAGGGTGTCGACGACGACGTCCTCCTCGCGCATCCCCCACGTGCCGGTGAGGTCGGCGAGCAGGCGCTCGGCGATCGCGACCTTGTGCTCGGCGGTGCGCGCCTGGCCGGTCTCGTCGATCGTGAGGGCGACGACGGCGGCTCCGTGCTCCAGCACCACGCGCATGGTGCGCTCGAAGCGGCTGCCCTCGCCGGCGCCGTCCTCGTAGTTGACGCTGTTGACGATGCTGCGCCCGCCGGTCAGCTCCAGCGCGCGCTCCAGCACGGCGGGCTCGGTGGAGTCCACGACGAGCGGCAGCGTGCTCGCCGTGGCGAGCCGGCCGACGACCTCGGTCGCGTCGGCGACACCGTCGCGGCCGACGTAGTCGACGCACACGTCGAGCAGGTGCGCGCCGTCGCGGGTCTGCCCGCGCGCGATGTCGACGACGTCGTCCCAGCGTCCCGCGAGCATCGCCTCGCGGAACGCCTTCGAGCCGTTGGCGTTGGTCCGCTCCCCCACGGACAGGTACGACACGTCCTGCCGGAACGGCACGTGCGCGTACAGGCTCGCGACGCCGGGCTCCGGGCGGGGCCGGCGACGCGCCGGGCGGCGCCCGCCCACCCGGTCGACGACCGCCGCGACGTGCTCCGGCGTGGTGCCGCAGCAGCCGCCGACCAGGCCGACGCCGAGCTCGGCGGTGAACAGCTCGTGGGCGTCGGCGAGCTCCGCGGGCTGCAGCGGGTAGTGCGCCCCGTCGGAGGTGAGGACGGGCAGCCCCGCGTTCGGCATGACCGACAGCGGCACGTCGGCGTGGCGGGACAGGTGGCGCACGTGCTCACCCATCTCCGCCGGGCCGGTCGCGCAGTTGAGGCCGACGCCGTCCACGCGCAGGCCGCGCAGCACGGTGAGCGCGGCGGGCGTCTCGCTGCCGAGCAGCATCGTGCCGGTCGTCTCGACCGTCACCTGCACGAACACCGGCACGTGCAGGCCGGTGGCGGCCATGGCGCGCCGGGCGGCGACGACCGCGGCCTTGGCCTGCAGCAGGTCCTGGACGGTCTCGACGAGCACGAGGTCGACCCCGCCCGCGAGCAGCCCGCGCACCTGCTGCTCGTAGCCGTCGCGCAGCGCCGCGAAGGTCGTGTGCCCGAGGCTCGGCAGCCGGGTGCCCGGCCCGACGGAGCCGATCACCCAGCGCGGGCGGTCCGGCGCCGACCACGCGTCGGCGGCCTCGCGGGCGACCCTCGCCCCCGCGAGCGACAGCTCGTGCACCCGGTCCTCGATGCCGTACTCGCCGAGGTTGCCGAGGTTGGCCCCGAAGGTGTTCGTCTCCACGCAGTCCGCGCCGGCCTCGAGGTAGGCGTCGTGCACCGCGCGGACGATGTCGGGGCGGGTGGCGTTGAGGACCTCGTTGCACCCGTCGTGGCCCTGCATGTCCTCCAGGGAGGGCCCGGCCGCCTGCAGCATCGTGCCCATGGCGCCGTCGGCGACCACGACCCGCTGCGCGAGCGCGGCCAGGAGGCTCGTCGCGCCGGGCGTCATGCCTGCCGAGTGTAGGTGCGTACGCTTGGCCGCCCGTCCCCGCGAGCTGGAGGTGCCATGACGGACGACGGCCCGGGCGGCGCCGACGACACGCCGCTGCTGGTGGCAGCGTTCCGCGGCTGGAACGACGCCGCGGACAGCGCGAGCGACGCCGTCTCGCACCTCGTCGAGGCGTGGGACGCCGAGGTCGTCGCCGAGATCGACCCGGAGCCGTACTACGACTTCCAGGTGAATCGTCCCGAGGCGGTCGTCAACGAGGACGGCTCGCGCGGCCTGGAGTGGCCCGGCACGCGCGTGCTGCGCGCCCGGGTCCACGGCCGCAGCGTGCTGCTGGTCGACGGGACGGAGCCGTCGACCCGCTGGCGCGCGTTCTGCGCCGAGCTGCTCGACGTCGCGCGCGCCCACCACGTGGGACGGCTGTTCACGCTCGCCGCCCTCCTCACCGACGTGCCGCACACCCGGCCGATCCCGGTCTCGGCGACCGTGCAGGACCCGGCGCGGGCCGAGGCGTGGGGGCTGGACCTGTCGACGTACGAGGGGCCGACGGGCATCGTCGGGGTGCTGCAGCACGAGGCGTCGGCGTCGGGGCTGCTCGGCGTGTCGCTGTGGGCGGCGGTCCCGCACTACGTCGCCCAACCGCCGAACCCGAAGTCGACGCTCGCGCTCCTCGGGCGCCTGGAGGACCTCACCGGGCTGTCGAGCCCCGTCGCCGAGCTGCGCGAGGAGGCGGAGGCGTGGCAGCGCGGCGTCGACGACCTCGCGCAGGAGGACGAGGAGATCGCGGAGTACGTCGCGCAGCTGGAGCAGGCCCGTGACACCGCCGAGCTCCCGGAGGCCAGCGGCGAGGCGATCGCGCGGGAGTTCGAGCGCTACCTGCGCCGCCGCGACCGCTGAGTCCCGCGGGCGGCGGCGCCGGTCGCAGCGGCTACAGCCGCACGCCGAGCAGCGCGTCCGCGGCCCGGGCCACCAGGCCCGGCGCGCCGAGCTCGGTGACCTCGGTGCCGGCCTCCTGCCGGGCGCACCACGCGTCGACCGTCCGCAGCGCCGCGGGCGCGTCGAGGTCGTCGGCGAGCGCGTCGCGCAGCGCCTGCAGCGTCGAGGCGGCCTCGGGACCGCCCTCGTGGGACACCGCGGCGCGCCAGCGGGCCAGGCGCGCCACGGCGCCGTCGACCTCCCCGGCGTCCCACGACCAGTCGCTGCGGTAGTGGTGGGCGAGCAGGGCGAGCCGGACGGCGGCGGCGGGGACGCCCGCGGCGGTGAGCCGGTGGACGAACTCGAGATTGCCCTTCGACTTGCTCATCTTCTCCCCGTCCAGCGCCACCATCCCGGCGTGGGCGTAGGCCTCGGCGTAGGGCCGCACGCCCGCCGCGGCGCCGTGGGAGGCGCCCATCTCGTGGTGGGGGAAGACGAGGTCGGACCCGCCGCCCTGCACGTGGACGGGGTGCAGCCGGCCCGTGGCGATGGCGACGCACTCCACGTGCCAGCCGGGGCGGCCCTCGGGCAGCCCGGACACGGCCCACGACGGCTCGCCCGGCCGCGCGCCGCGCCACAGCAGCGGGTCCAGCGGGTCCTTCTTGCCCTCGCGGCCGGGGTCCCCGCCGCGCTCGGCGGACAGCTCGAGCATCGTGGCGCGGTCCAGGTGCGACACCGCCCCGAAGGCGTCGTCGGCACCGACGTCGAAGTACACGTCGTCCGGCGCGCCCGCGTCGTCGGGCTGCGCGAGCCGGTACGCGGCGCCGGCCCGCTCCAGGCGCAGCACGAGCGCGCCGACCTCGTCGACGACCTCGGTGACCCCGACCAGGGCGTCCGGGGGCAGGACCGCGAGCGCCGTCATGTCGTCGCGGAAGACGTCGAGCTGGCTCTCGGCGAGCTCGCGCCAGTCGACGCCGTCGCGCGCGGCACGTTCCAGGAGCGGGTCGTCGACGTCGGTGACGTTCTGCACGTACGTGACGTCGAGCCCCGCGTCGCGCCACGCCCGCACGAGGAGGTCGAAGGCGACGTAGGTGGCGGCGTGGCCGAGGTGCGCGGCGTCGTAGGGGGTGATGCCGCACACGTACAGTCCCGCCGCCCCGCCGGCCACCACCTCCCGCGCGGCACCGGTGGCGGTGTCGTGGAGCCGGACGGGACGGCCCTCGCCGGGCAGGGCGGGCACGGACGGTGCGGGCCAGGACCTCACGACGGGCCAGCCTACGAGGCGTCCGTCAGAACGCGGGCCAGGGGATCGCCGGCCAGCGACCGCCCGGGCCGGGCATCTCGCCGCGGCCGAGCAGCTCGCACGCACGCTCGTGGGCGACCTCGACCTCCTCGGGCAGCAGGTGCTCCAGGAGCCGGTCCCCGAGGGCCCCGTCGCGGCCGAGGGCGGCCACGAGCCGCTCGAGGTCGGCGCGGTCATCGGCCGCCAGCGGCTCACCCGCCCAGCCCCACAGCACGGTGCGCAGCTTGTCCTCGGTGTGGAAGGTGAGGCCGTGGTCGACGCCGCGCACGGACCCGTCGAGGGCGTGCAGGACGTGACCGCCCTTGCGGTCGGCGTTGTTCGCCACGACGTCGAGGACGGCCATCCGGCGCAGCGCGGCGACGTCGGCGTGGCACAGCACGACCGGCTCCCCGGCCGCGCCCTCCGCCTCCAGGACCGTCCACCAGCCGTCGGGCACGTGGTCCGGGTCGACGACGTCGACGAGGCCGTCGTCCTGCCGCTCCTCGATCCACAGCTGGAGGCTGCCCCGACCGAAGGGGCCCTCCTCGCGCATGACCGTGAGCGGGACGGTGCCCCACCCGAGCTCCTCCGACACGAGGTACGTCGCGACCTCCCGGTCCGCGAGGGTGCCGTGCGGGAAGTCCCACAGCGGCCGCTCGCCGCGCACGGGCTTGTACACGGCGCGGGCCGAGCGCGGGCCGGGGCCGTAGCCCAGCGTCACCTCGACGAGCAGCGTGGCGTTGGACGCCGACACGAGCCGGCCGAGGACGCTGATGTCCCCGGTGCGCAGGAGGGTGCCGTACCCGGGCTCCCCCGGCCGGTCCTCGGCGGGCTCGGGCCCGGGAGCGGTCGTCAGCGCCGGTACCCGTTGGCGCGGGGGCAGACGTGCCCGGCCGGGTCGAGCGGGTCCCCGCAGAACGGGCAGGCGGGCCTGCCGGCCTGCACGACGGCCTCGGCGCGGACCACGAAGGCGCGCGCCGCGGCGCCGTCGAGGGCGACGCGGAGCATGCCGAGGCTCGGGTCGGCCTCCACGGCCTCGCTCGGGTCGTTGACGCCCTCGGCCTCGGTGACCTGCAGCGCCTCGATGACGACGCGCTCGCGGTCGGAGTCCCACGCCAGGCTCATGACGCCGACGCGGAAGTCTTCCTCGATCGGCGCCTCGAGCGGCTCGGTGTCGACGCTGCCGTCCGGGGCGAGGGCGGGCACCGACGCGGAGCCGCCGCTGCGGGACACGACGAGGTCGAGCAGCTCGTCGATGCGCTGGGCGAGGACCTGCACCTGCGCCTTCTCCACGGCGACGGACGTCACGCGCCCGGTGTCGACCGCCTGCAGGAAGAACGTGCGCTGGCCGGGCTCGCCGACCGTGCCCACGACGAACCGTCGGGGCCGCTCGTAGTCGTAGACAGGCACGCCCCGACCCTATCCACGGGGAGCCGGGTCGGCTCCCGCTCCCCCGCCGACGACGGCGTCGCCGCTGCTCACGGCGTCGCGACGGCCGCGTCGGCGGCGCGCCGGGACGAGCGCGTCGGTGCTGCCGGCCGTGTCGTTGGTGCGCAGCACGAAGGGCCGGGTCGGCGTGTAGCGGACGACGCTGAGGCTGGCGGGGTCCACGACGACCCGCTGGAAGGCGTCGAGGTGCATGCCGAGGGCGTCGGCGAGGACCGCCTTGATGACGTCGCCGTGCGACACCGCGCACCACACCGCGGCCTCGCCGTGCTCGCGGCGCACCCGCTCGTCGGTCTCGCGGACGGCCTCCAGCGCCCGCGCCTGCACGCCCCGCAGCGTCTCCCCGCCCGGGAACGCGGCCGCGGACGGGTGCTGCTGCACGACCGCCCACGCCGGCTCCTTCGCCAGGTCGCGCAGCGGCCGGTTCGTCCACTCGCCGTAGTCGCACTCGCTGAGCCGCTCGTCGAGCTCGAGGTCCGGGCGGTGCCGCCACTTCCCGCGCGGCCCGGCGACGGCGCGGACGGCCTCGGCGGTCGCGACGCAGCGCTCGAGCGGGCTGGACACGACGGCGACGAGCGGGACGGGCGCGAGGCGCTCGGCGAGGGCGGCGACCTGCGACCGGCCGGTGTCGTCGAGCTGGACGCCGGGCGTGCGGCCGGCGAGGACGCCGGAGGTGTTGGCGCTGCTGCGGCCGTGGCGCACGAGCAGGAGCGTGGGCACGCCCGGCAGCGTACGTGGCCGGCGGGGGCAGTATTCGGCGGGTGGCGTGGCCGGAGTGGTGGCAGGTCGTCCTCGCCCTCGCGGCCGGCCTCCTCCTGGCGTGGGCGGCGCTGGTCGCGGTGCTGTGGCGGGCGGGGTCCCGCCGACCGGGGCTGGCGTCGGTGGCGCGGCTGCTGCCGGACCTGCTCCGGCTCGTGGCGCGTCTGGCTCGCGACCGGGACCTGCCGTGCCGTGTCCGGCTGCTGCTGTGGCTGCTGCTGGCCTACCTCGCCTCGCCGGTCGACCTGGTGCCCGACGTGGTACCGGTCGTCGGTCTGCTCGACGACCTCGTGGCGGTCGTGCTCGTGCTCGGTGCGGTGCTGCGCGCCGCGGGCGAGCCGGCCCTGCGTCGTCACTGGCCCGGGCGGGAGGACGGCCTGCGGGCGGTCCTCGCGCTCACCGGCGCCCCGCCGCCCTCAGGCCGGCAGGGCGCCGGTGAGCAGCAGGACGTAGATGAGGCCGGCCAGCCCGATCCGGTACGCGACGAAGACGCCGAAGGAGTGGGAGGACACGTAGCGCAGGAACCAGTGGATCGCGGCGAGCGCCACGAGGAAGGCGACGCCGGTCGCGAGCAGGGTCGGCCCCCAGGCGACCGGTGAGGTGTCCTCACCGATCTCGCGCAGCTCGAACAGGCCGGCGCCGAAGACGGCGGGGATCGCGAGGAGGAACGAGTACCGCGCGGCGGCGGCGCGGGTGTAGCCGAGCAGCAGCCCCGCGGTGATGGTGCCGCCGGAGCGGGACACCCCCGGCACGAGCGCGAGGGACTGCGCGAGGCCGAACAGCAGGCCGTCGCGCCACGTGAGCTCCGTGAGCGGCCGCGCGTCCCGGGCACGGCGGTCGGCCCACCACAGCACGAGCGCGAACACCCACAGCGTGGTCGCGACGAGCCACAGGCTCCGCAGCTCGTCGCGGATGAGGTCCTGGAACACGTAGCCGAGCACCCCGATCGGCACCGAGCCGACGATGATGAGCCACCCCATGCGGGCGTCCGGGTCGCTGCGGGGCACCCGCCCGACGAGGGCGAGACACCACGCGCGCACGATGCGCCCGATGTCGCGGGCGAAGTACAGGAGCACCGCGGTCTCCGTGCCGAGCTGCGTGACCGCGGTGAAGGAGGCCCCCGGGTCGTCGCCGAGCAGCCCGCCCACCACGCGCAGGTGCGCGCTGGAGGAGACGGGGAGGAACTCCGTCAGTCCCTGCACGAGTCCCAGCAGGAGCGCCTCGCCGTAACCGGTCATCGGGCGGTCACGCTAGCGGCCTGCGCGCCCGCCCCGGCGCCGGACGGCGGCCGCGCACGTCACCCGGCGCGTCCGGACGCCTCCAGCGCCTCCACCGCGGCGCGCAGCATGGCGAGCCGGCCCTCGAGGTCGCGCGCGAAGGGGACGACGTTGAGCGTCGTCACGCCCGCGTCGGCGAGCGCGGCCATCCGCTCCGCGACGCGGGCGGGCGGGCCGAGCAGGCTCGTGGCGTCGACGAGGTCGGTGGGCACGGCCGCGGCGGCGTCGCGGGGGCGGCGCTCGAGGTACAGCCGCTGCACCTCCTCGGCCGCCTCCTCGTAGCCCATGCGACGGGCGAGTGCGTTGTAGAAGTTCTGCCGCCGGCTGCCCATGCCGCCGACGTAGAGGGCGACGTAGTCCCGCACGGGGTCCGCGGCGGCCGCGACCGCTCCGGCGCCCCCACCGTCGGGAGTCACGACGAGCGGGGCGGTGGCGCACACGTCGAAGCCCGCGAGGCCGTCGTGGCCCGCGGCCCGGCGCCCCTCCTCGATGCGGGCGAGGGAGTCGCCCACGTGCTCCGGCGAGACGAAGAGCCCGAGCCAGCCGTCGGCGACCTCGCCGGTGAGCCGCAGGTTCCGCGGCCCGAGGCTCGCGAGGTACAGCGGCACGTGCTCGCGCACCGGCGTGACGGTGAGGCGCAGCGCCTTGCCCGGGCCGTCGGGCAGCGGGAGCGTGACGTGACGGCCCTCGTAGGCGACGGGCGCGCGCGACAGCGCGAGCCGGACGACGTCGACGTACTCGCGGGTGCGGCCCAGCGGGTCGTCGAACCGCACGCCGTGCCAGCCCTCGGACACCTGCGGGCCCGACACCCCGAGACCGAGCCGGAAGCGGCCCCCGGACAGGGTGTCGAGCGTCGCGGCGGTCATGGCCGTCATGGCGGGGGTGCGGGCCGGCACCTGCATGACGGCGCTGCCGACGTCGATGTGCTCGGTCTGCGCCGCGACCCACGCCATGACGGTCGGCGCGTCGGAGCCGTAGGCCTCGGCGACCCACACGACGCTGCACCCGAGGCGGTCGGCCTCGCGGGCGAGGGCGAGGTTGTCGGCGTCGTTGCCGGCGCCCCAGTAGCCGAGGTTCACACCGAGTCGCACGCGGGCACCCTAGGGGACCGCTCCCGCCCCGTCGGGGTGCCGGGACCGGGGGCCGCCATAGGGTGCCACCCGTGGAGCAGCGGGCGGTCGGGTCGAGCGGGCTCGTGGTGTCCGCGCTGTCGGTGGGCACGCTGCACTGGGGCGCCGACACCGACGAGCACGAGGCCCGGGACCTGCTCGAGGTGTACCTCGACGCGGGCGGGACCACCCTCGACACGACGGCCGGCATCGGGGTGGGCGAGGAGGTGCTCGGTCGGCTGCTCGGCGAGGTCGTCCCGCGCGAGCAGGTACGCCTCGTCGCGAAGGCCGGCGTCGACGGGGAGCTCGCCTCGCCGCGGGTCGACGTGTCGCGCGGCCGGCTCATGGCGGCGCTCGACCGCACGCTGCGGCGCCTCGACACCGACCACGTCGACCTGTGGCTCGTGCAGGCGTGGAGCCCGCACGTGCCGCTGGAGGAGACCCTGTCGGCGCTCGCGTGGGCGCAGTCGACCGGGCGGGCCCGCTACACCGGCGTGAGCAACTACTCCGGCTGGCAGACCGCGCGTGCGGCCACGCTCGCCCCGGACCTCGTCGCCACGAGCGTCGAGTGGTCGCTCGTCGCCCGGGGGCCCGAGCGGGAGGTGGCGCCCGCCGCCGCGTCGCTCGGCCTCGGCGTCCTCGCGTGGGGCCCGCTCGGGCGGGGCGTGCTCACGGGCAAGTACCGCGGCGGCACGCCTGCGGACTCCCGGGCCGCGGCCGCGCACCTCAGCGGCTTCGTCGCCCCGCACCTCACCTCCCGCGCGCGGCGCGTGGTCGACGGCCTCGTGACGGCCGCGGACGGCCTCGGCTGCGCGCCGCAGGAGCTGGCGCTGGCGTGGCTGCTCGGCCGGGACGTCGTCGCGAGCGCCGTCACCGGGCCGCGGACCGCCGCGCAGCTGCGCGGCTCGCTCGGGGGTCTCGACGTCGTCGTGCCCGACGAGATCGTCGCCGTGCTCGACGAGGTGTCCGCGGGCTGAGCCCCCGTGGGCCGGGTCGGCGGGACCCGCCGCCCGGCCGGCCCGTCAGAGGCGGCGCGCGCCCTCGGCGGCGTCGTCGTCCTCGTCGTCGTCCTCGTCGTCGTCCTCGTCGTCCTCGTCGTCGTCGAGGTCGTCGTCGTCGTCCTCCTCGTCGTCGTCGTCCTCGTCGTCGTCGTCGTACCCGTCGTCGTCGTCGTCGTCGTCCTCGTCGCGGTCGTCGTCGCTGAGGTCGAAGGGCGTGACCTCGTCGAAGGCGTCGAACAGGGCGTCGTCGTAGGCGACGAAGGCGGCGGCGAGCTCGTCGTAGGCGGCCACGACGACCGGGTCGAGCTCGGAGCGCCGGGCGGCGGCGGCCTCGAAGTGGCGCTGCAGGGCAGCGACGAACTGGTCGAGGGCTGCGCGAGCGTCGACGGACATGTGCAGACCGTAGCGCCGCGCTCCGCCGCTGCCCCACCGCATTCGGTGTGCCGTGGCGGCACGGCCGGGGGACGTGTGCACAATCGGTCCCGATGTCGACGCTCGCACGCACACCCGCCCAGTTCGAGTACCGCGTCCTCGTCGTGGGCCGCGGCGCCGACCGGGGCCGGCTCCGCCAGCAGCTGGCCGACGAGGCCGAGTACGGCAAGTGGGAGCTGGCGCGGACCCGGGTCTACGTCGGCGGCGCCCGCAAGGTGTGGCTGCGCCGCAAGGTCATGCGGGTCGCGAAGACCCTCTGACGTCCCCGAGGGACGCCTCAGCAGGTCGTGAGGAACCGCCCGAGCGTCCGGGCGCCGAAGCGCAGCGCGTCGACGGGCACGCGCTCGTCGGTGCCGTGGAAGAGGCTGGCGAAGTCGAAGCCGTCCGGCAGGCGCAGCGGCGCGAAGCCGAAGCCGCGGATGCCGAGCCGGTCGAAGTGCTTGTTGTCGGTCCCGCCCGACAGGCAGTACGGCAGGACGGTGCTGCCGGGGTCCTCCGCCTGCAGCGCGGCCGTCATCGCCTCGACGAGGGCGCCGTCGGCGCTCGTCTCCAGGGCCCGGTCGGAGTGCACGACCTCGACGGAGACGTCGTCGCCCGCGAGCCGGCGGACCGTGTCGAGGACGGCGTCCTCCTGCCCGGGCAGGAACCGGCAGTCGACGAGGGCGCTCGCGGTCCCCGGCACGACGTTGTGCTTGTAGCCCGCGTCGAGGACGGTCGGCGTGGCCGTGTTCTGCGTGGTGGCGCGCACCCACCGCGCGGTGGTGCCGAGCTCGCGCTCGAGCGCCTCGGGGTCGTGCAGCGGCAGCGCCCGGCCGCTCAGGCGCGACCAGCCGTCGGCGAAGGCGCGGACGGCCTCCGGCGGCTCGAACGCCCACTCGTGGGCCCCGATCCGGGCGACGGCGGCCGCGAGCCGGGTCACGGCGTTGCTGTCGTGCACCTGCGAGCCGTGCCCGGGGCGCCCGGTCGCGGTGAGCCGCAGCCACAGCAGCCCCTTCTCCGCCGTCTGCAGCAGGTAGGCGCGCGTGCCGTCGACGTCGAGGGAGAACCCGCCGACCTCGCTGACGGCCTCGGTGCAGTCCTCGAACCACTCGCGCCGGGTGTCGACGAGGTGCCGCGCGCCCTTCATGCCGCCGGCCTCCTCGTCGGCGAGGAACGCGAGGACGACGTCGCGGGCCGGCCGCTCGCCGGCCGCGCTCATCGCCAGGACGTTCGCGAGGATCATCGCGTCCATGTCCTTCATGTCGACGGCGCCACGGCCCCACAGCTCGCCGTCGACGACCTCGCCGCTGAACGGTGGCACCCGCCAGTCCCCCGCGACGGCCGGCACGACGTCGAGGTGCCCGTGCAGCAGCAGCGCAGGGCGGGAGGGGTCGGCGCCGGACCAGCGGGCGACGACGCTCGCGCGGCCCGGCTCGCTCTCGACGACCTCGGGGCTCAGGCCCGCGTCGGTGAGCAGGCCCGCGACGTGCTCCGCGGCGGCCCGCTCCCCCGGCCCCGAGCCGTCGCCGTAGTTCGACGTGTCGATCCGGAGCAGGTCGGCGCACAGCCCGGTGACGAGGTCCTCGGCGGTCGGCATCCGGCCACCCTACGCACGCCGCCGGGACCGGCCGCGGTGGCGCGACGGCTCCCGGTGGCGGCCGCGCGGACCCACCGACCCGGCTCAGGCGGTGCGGGCGTTCACCGTCCGCCGCAGCTCGTCGCGCGCGTCGGCGACCGTCTGGGCCGCGTCGGGCAGACCGGGCTGCTCGACCCCGCTCGCGCGCAGCGACACCTCGGTGTCGACGGCGTCGCGCAGGCGCAGCAGCGCCTCGCTGATGGCGTTGAGGTCGGCGACGCGGGCCGGTCTGCGCTCCTCGTTGGCCGCCGCCCAGACCCGGCGGTCGAGGTCGTCGAAGCGGCGCTGGCCGTCCTGCCAGCGCGTCACGACGGTCTGCGGGTCGAGCGAGCGGTCCTGGACGGCGGGGACGACGCGTTCGTCGAGCCAGCGCGCCTCTCCGGTCAGCTCGTGCCACAGGGCCGACCAGCGCAGCTCCTCCGCCTTGGCGCGGCGCAGGGCGACGACCGCCGCGACGAGCCCGACGACGACGAGCGCGAGCAGGAGCCACGCCCACCAGGGGATGCCGTCGACCACGTCCCCGACGAGGGTCGCCTCCTCCGTCCCGGACGCGACCGGCGCCGGCTCCGTCGCCGGCGCGGTGTCCGCGGTGTCCGCCGGGTCCGCGGTCTCCGCCGGCGGCGCGGCGGTCGGGGCGGGGGCCGCCTCGCCGTCGACGGTCGGGTCCACGGGCGCGGGTGCGGCCGTCTCCCCGTCGTCACCGCCGGGCAGCTCCGGCAGGTCCGGCAGCTCCGTCGGCAGCCCGGTGGGGACGTCGATCCCGGTCGGCAGGGACGTCGGGACCTCGACACCCCCGGGCAGACCGTTGCAGCCGCCGCTGGCGGCGAGCACGGTGGCGGCGACGACGAGCCCGACGCGGCTGGCGAGCATTACCCCTCCTCGGGAGCCACGGCCGCGGTGCCGCGGCCGGGTGGACGAGACCGTTCCCACCCCACCCTCCCACCCCGCGCCCGTGCAACCGGGAACGACCTGCGGGTGTGCTCGGCGGTTTCCGCCCCTGCTATGGTTCCGACCGCGATCACGGCGACCGGCAGGTCGGAGTCGCACCACCTCGTCCGGGTGGCGGAATTGGCAGACGCGCTAGCTTGAGGTGCTAGTCCCCGAAAGGGGGTGGGGGTTCAAGTCCCCCCTCGGACACACACGCCCCAGGCCCGTGGCCTGGGGTTCTCGTGTCTCCGGGGCCACGCGCCCCCTCAGCCGTCGAGGCGTCGGCAGGGCTGGCAGAACGTCGACAGCCCGACGTAGCCGAGGTCCGGCCACGCCTCGCTCCACGGCCGCAGCATCCCCCGGCAGACGACGATCGTCGTCCCCTCCTCCTCGTTGGGGACCCCGGTGCCGGAGTCCAGGCGCCCGGCCACCTCGCAGCGCTCGAAGGTCGAGCGCAGCGTCCACAGCATGACCGCGTCCTCCGCGCCGGGACGGTCGGGGTCCTGCACGAGGGCGACGGTCGTGGTCGCGTCGACGGGCGGGGGCCCGGCCTCGTGCAGCGCGTTGTGCCCGGAGTAGACGGGCGGGAGGCCCAGCGCCGGCCCGTAGCGGTCGAGCGCGCCCGCCTCGCCGTAGTTCTCCGCGAGCAGCACCGTGCGCCGCTGCTCCGCGGGCGGCAGCGCGAGCACGACGTCGGCCACCTGCTCGCTGTAGCGCTGCCAGCCGACCTGGTCCCCCACCGCCGGGTTGACCAGCGGCACGGGGGACGCCGCGAGCCACGGCAGCGGCAGCAGCGGCAGCGCGACGACGGCGGAGGTCACGACGTTGACCGCGACGAAGCGCCCGAGCCGCGCTCCGCGCAGCCACGGCAGCAGCCCCGGCACGACGTCGTCGGCGAGCGCGACCGAGCCCACGGCCCACAGCAGGAGCAGGAAGCCCGTCGAGTAGTAGAACTGCCCGGCCACGGCGAACAGCAGGCCGAGACCGGCGACGGCCGCGGCGCCGAGCACGCGGACCGGCCGCCAGCGCGCGCCCCGCCACAGCGCCACCAGACCCGCGCCCCACACGAGCGCGCCGGGCGGACCCAGGACCAGCAGCTGGCCGGGCAGGAACAGCCAGCGCGCGGTGGACCCCGTGAGCGAGCCCGCCATGTCGAGCTGCGGCAGGCCGTTCGCCAGCTGGTAGACGACCGTCGGCGCCCCGACCACGAGCGCGGCGAGCGCGCCGAGCCACGGCCACCGCGTGCGCAGGGCGTCGCGGGGCCCGACCGCGACGAGCGCGGCGAGCAGCGAGACGAGCAGCAGCACGACGAGCAGCTTGTTGGCGAGCGCGACCCCCGCCACCGCCCCCGCCCACACCCAGCAGGCGGGCTGCTCGCGCAGGAGCGCCCGGGTGACGAGGAGGCCGACGAGCACCCACAGCGGCCAGTCCAGCGACGAGGTGAGCAGCAGGTGCCCGCTGATGAGCGGCGAGGCCGACGCGGCGCCGAGCGCGGCGACGACCTGCGCCCTCGGCGAGCCGCCCAGCTCGCGCGCGAGCAGGGCGAGCAGCGCGGCGAGGAGGCCCGCCGCGAGGGCGGCCGGCACCCGCAGCGCCCAGGCGCCGTCGCCGAGGAGCGCGACAGCCGCCCGCGCGACCAGCGGGGTGAGCGGGGGCTGGTCGACGTACCCCCATGCCGGCTGGTCGGCGAGCAGGCGGAAGTACAGCTCGTCGCGGTGGTAGCCGTAGCGCCCCGACAGGACGAGCAGCACCCCGACGAGGGCGAGGGGGACGACGACGACGGCGAGCAGGGACGCACGCGGCCGTGCGACGGCGGTCAGGGACCCGCCTGACCGGTCCCCCTCCGCCGTCCGGGCAACGGGCGCGGACACGGTCACCGGTCAGGAGTACCCGTCCGCCCCCGGACCACTCCTGCGGCGCGCGGCGCCGGAGCGGGGCCGTGCCACCATGAGCCGGTGCCGGCCGGGAGCGAGGGAGCGGGAGACGATCCCTGGGACCTGCTCGCCTCCCGCTACCGCTGGTCGGAGCCGCTCGAGCGCCGCAGCCTCGGCGCCCTCCTCGACGCCCTCGGCGTGCGGCCCGACGAGGTGCTGCTCGACGTCGGTACCGGCACCGCCCTGGTGCCGCGGCTGCTGGGGCGCGAGGGTCGTGGTCCCGGGGCCCCGACCGTGGCCGCAGACCGCAGCGCGGCGATGCTCGCGCTCGTGCCCACCGACGCCGCCTGCCGGGTGCGGGCCGAGGCGACCCGGCTGCCGCTGCGCGACGGCACGGTCGACGTCGTCACCGCCGCGTGGCTGCTGCACCTGCTCGACCCCGAGGAGCGGCGCGCCGCCGTCGCCGAGGTGGCGCGGGTGCTGCGGCCGGGCGGCCGCATCGGCGTCGTCGTGCCGGCCGAGCCCCGCACCGGGGTGCAGCGCGCGGTGCGGGGCCTCGCGCAGCGGGCCACGGCGGGCCTCGGCGCCTACCGGGTGCCACGGGACCTGCCGCGCGTGCTCGCCGACCACGGGCTCCGGGTCGTGTCGCGGCGGCGCACCGGCCTCGGCTACCTCGCCGACGTGCTCGTCGCGGTGAGGACCGCGTGAGGCCCGCCCGTGCCCGGGCGCGCGGTCCGGTCAGCCCCGAGGAGGCGTGGCAGCGCTACGCGCGCCCGGAGCGCTGGTGCGAGTGGTCGCCGCAGGTGCGCGAGGTCGACGCCGACAGCGACGTCATCGTCGCGGGCGCCTCCGGCACCGTCCGGAGCCTGTTCGGCGCGGAGGTCCGCTTCGTCGTGCTCGACGTCGACGCGCGTGCGCTGTCGTGGTCGTGGCGCGTGCGGGTGGGTCCGCTCGGGCTGGTGCTCGAGCACTTCCTGCACCGCGAGCCCGGCGGCGGGACCCTCGCGGAGGTGCTCATCCACGGCCCGTGGCCGGTCACTCGCCTGTACCGGGTACCCGCGACGGTCGCGCTGCACCGCCTCGTGCACTAGCCGCTCAGCCGTACGCGACGGCCACGTGGCCGCGACCGACGACGTCGGCGACGTGGGAGAGGAACAGGCGCGCCGACGGCAGCAGCGCCCCTCCCGACGGCCACACCACGCCGACGTCGCGGGTGGCGCCCACGTCCGACAGCGGCAGCACCTCGGTGCGCCCGTCCACGGCCGAGGCCGGCACGAGCGCCAGCCCGAGACCGGCCGCCACGAGCCCCTGGACGGTCGCGAGGTCGCTCACCTCGAACCGCACGTCCCAGCCGCCGCCCGGCTCGGCCGTCGTCGGGCCGTCCGTGGCCGCGGCATCGGCCGCACGCAGCAGGCCGTCCACGAGGCCGCGGAACGGCGCGGGCGCGGCGAGCAGGACGAGCGGCTCGTGACGCACCTCCGTGAGGGCGACGCGCTCGCGCCCCACGAGGGCGTGCCGCGCGGGAACGGCGAGCAGCACCGGCTCGGTGAGCAGGCGCCGCCAGCGGTGCGTGCCGCCCGTCGGCCGCCTGCTCGTGAGGGCGACGTCGACCTGCGGGTCGTCGGGCTCCGCCCCGGGCGGCGCCGGTTCCAGCACGAGCCGCACCCGCGGGTGCTCGCGCTGGAAGTCACGGACCAGCTGGGGCACGAGCCAGGCGCCGAGCGACCGCTCGAAGCGGACGTGGACGGTGCCGCTCTCCGGGTCGCTCAGCTGCTCCACCGCGGCGACGCCGTCGTCGAGGGTGTGCAGGGCGGCGTCCACGTGGCGCTTGAACAGCGTCCCCGCCCGGGTCATCCGCAGCAGCCGACCCTGCCGCACGAGCAGCGGGGCGCCGACCTCCCGCTCGAGCCGGGCGAGCGCCCGGGACACGCCCGGCTGCGACACGTGCTCGACCGCGGCGACGTCGGTGACGGTGGCCCCGTCGGCGACCTGCTGGAACCAGCGCAGCGCGTCGACGTCCACGGCATGACGCTAGCGCATGGGTTGCCCCTGTAGACGTCATTGGACGCATACGGCCTGCTGAGCGCACTCTTGAGTCGTCCCGGAACGCCGACCGCTCGAGGAGATCGCCATGGTGTCCCTGACCACGACCCACCCCCGCGCCACCCACCGCACCGCCCACCGTCCCGCCGCGCGCGAGCGCTGGACCGCCTTCCGCGCGCGTCTGGCGGAGCAGCGCCGGCTCGAGCGCGAGCTCGCCGCCTACCGCACCCCCGCGGAGCGGGCCGAGGTGCTCGCGATGATCGGCCGCGCCCACGCGACGGGCGTCGACCCCGTCGAGGTCGAGCGCACGCTCGCCGCCTTCGAGCGCTCCGCGGCCTGAGCCTCAGCGCGGGCGGGTCGCCCAGAACGCGACCGCGGCGGCCGCCGCGACGTTGAGGGAGTCCACCCCGCCCGCCATGGGGATGCGCACCACCCGCTCGACCGCCGCGACGGTCGCCGGCCGCAGCCCGTCGCCCTCGGTCCCCAGCACCCACGCGAGCCGCTCCGGCGGCTCGGCGGCGAGCGCGTCGAGGTCCTCGGCGCGCTCGTCGAGCGCGAGGGCGGCCGTGGTGAACCCCAGGTCGCGCAGCCGCTGCAGCGACCCGGGCCACGGCTCGACCCGCGTCCACGGCACCTGGAACACCGTCCCCATGGACACGCGGACGCTGCGGCGGTAGAGCGGGTCCGCGCAGCGGGGGGTCACGAGGACGGCGTCGACCGCGAGCGCGGCGGCGCTGCGGAAGACGGCGCCCACGTTCGTGTGGTCCACGACGTCCTCCACCACCGCCACGCGCCGGGCCCCGGCGACGACCTCCTCGACCGGCCGCAGGGCCGGGCGGTGCACCGACGCGAGCGCGCCGCGGTGCAGGTGGAAGCCGGTGATCTGCTCGAGCAGGGGCTCCTCGGCCACGAGGACCGGCGCGCGCTGCGCCGCGGCCGCCTCGAGCACGTCGGGGATGTCCGGCAGCCAGCGCGGCGCGACCAGCACCGAGCGCAGCCGGTGCCCCGCTCGCAGCGCCCGCCGGATCACCTGCGTGCTCTCGGCCATGAACAGGCCCTCCGCCGGCTCGCGCACCGTGCGCAGCCGCACGTCGGTCAGCGACGTGTAGTCGCGGAGCCGGGGGTCGGCGACGTCGTCGACGCGCTCGGTGACCGCCTCGGGCGGGGGCACGTCGCTCACCGCAGCAGAGCGACGATCGCGACGACGCCGACGACGACGATGACGGCGCGCAGCACCGTGGCAGGCAGCCGGCGTCCCACCCGGCCGCCCAGCAGCCCGCCCAGCAGCGCCCCGACCGCGACGGCGCCCGTGACCGCCCACACGATCTCCCCCGGCGCGACGACGACGAAGACGACGGCGGCGACGAGGTTGACCACACCCGTCAGCACGTTCTTGAGGGCGTTGAGGCGCTGCAGGTCCTCGTCGAGCACGACCCCGAGCGAGCCGAGCAGCAGCACGCCCTGCGCGGCGCCGAAGTAGCCGCCGTACACGCCGGTGAAGGCGGTCACGGGCACCGCGGCCGCGAAGCGGTCGTGCACCGCGTGCTCGACGCCGCGCTGCGTCGCGATCCGCTGCCGGCGCCGGCGCAGCGCCGACTGCACGCGCGGCTGCACGAGCACCATGACGAGCGCGACGCCGATGAGCACCGGCACGACGGTCGAGAAGACCTCTGGCGGCAGGACGAGCAGCAGCAGCGCCCCGGTGATCCCACCGGCGAGGCTCGCCGGGACGAGCCACGCGACGCGCCGGCGCTGCCCGCGCAGCTCGCGGCGGTAGCCGTAGGCCCCGGCGAAGGACCCCGGGACCAGGCCGATGTTGTTCGTGACGTTGGCGCTGACCGGCGGGAGCCCGATCGCGAGCAGCAGCGGGAAGGAGATGAGGGTCCCGCTGCCCACCACGGCGTTGATGAAGCCGGCCCCCGCGCCCGCGAGGGCGGCGAGCAGCAGGTCGAGCACGAGCGGCGACGGTACCGGACGGCAGGCGAAGGCCCCCGTCGCCCTCGGGGCACCCGTTCACGCGGTCGTCGGGCGGGAGCAACGCCCGGTTCTCCCGCCGTTCACACCGGGTGCCCAGGATCGCACGGTGATGACATCCCCCGCACCGGCCGGGCCCTCCCGCCGCACCGTGCTCGCAGGTGGCGTCGCCGCCGTCGGGAGCGCCGCTGTCACGGGCGTCGCGGCCCGACCCGCCTTCGCCGCCCCGCCACCGGACGACCCCTTCACGCTCGGGGTGGCGTCCGGGGACCCCCGACCCGACGGGGTCACGCTGTGGACGCGACTGGCTCCGGATCCCCTCGCGGCCGACGGGGGCATGGCCCCGCGGGACGTGCTCGTCGTGTGGCAGGTGGCGGAGGACGAGTCCTTCGCCGACCCCGTGCGCTCGGGCTCGGTGCGTGCGACCGCCGGGGAGGCGCACTCCGTGCACGTGGACGTCACCGGCCTGGACCCCGACCGCGTCTACTTCTACCGCTTCCGGGCGGGCCGCTACCTGAGCCGGACCGGGCGCACGAGGACCTTCCCCGCCCCGGGCGCCGCGGTCCGTTCGCTGCGCTTCGCGACGTTCTCGTGCCAGAACCTGCCGGTCGGCCACTTCGTCGCCTACCGGCACGCCGCCCAGCAGGACCTCGACGTGGTGCTCCACCTCGGTGACTACATCTACGAGGCCGCCGGACCCGCCTCTCCTCCTGCGGGGCCGGACCGCCGGCACGCCCCCTTCGAGACCGTCGACACCCTGGAGGGCTACCGCATCCGTCACGCCCAGTACCGGACCGACCCGGACCTGCAGGACGCCCACGCGGCCTTCCCCTTCGTGGTGGTCCCGGACGACCACGAGGTCGTCAACAACCAGAACGAGAGCACGCGTGCGGCGCGGCGGGCCGCCGCGTACCAGGCCTACTGGGAGCACATGCCGCTGCGGGCGTCCGCCCGCCCCAGCGGCTCCTCCATCCCGCTCTTCCGCTCTCTGGACTACGGCCGGCTCGCGACGTTCGACATGCTCGACACGCGTCAGTACCGCAGCGTCCAGCTGCCCGGCCCCACGTTCCAGGCCCTGCCGCCGGAGGCGTTCGACCCGACCCGGACGATCCTCGGCGCCGAGCAGGAGCAGTGGCTGTTCGACCGGCTGTCGGGCTCCGGCGCGTCGTGGAACCTGCTCGCCCAGCAGGTGTACCTGGCGGCGCTCGACATGGAGCCGGGTCCGGTCGAGGCCTACAACACCGACAAGTGGGACGGGTACCCGGTCGCTCGGGAGCGGCTCACCCGCTTCCTGCACGGGGCCGCGGTACCGAACCCGGTCGTCCTCGCGGGCGACGTGCACGCGGCGATGGTGAACGACGTGACGTTGTCCTACGGCGACCGTCCGGTGGTCGCCTCGGAGCTCCTGGGCAGCTCGGTGACCTCCGGCAAGGGCAACAACGCCCTGTTCGAGGCCGCGCTGCCCGAGAACCCGGAGATGCTGTTCTACAACGGCCGCCAGCGCGGGTACCTCACGTGCGAGGTGACCCCGGACGCCCTGCGGGGCGACCTCTGGTTCGCCGACGACGTGCTCGACCGCGCCTCGGCGGTACGCCGGCAGGCCTCGTACGTGGTCCTCGACGGGGTACGGGGCGCCCTCGAGGTCTGACCCGGACAGGAGCGCCGCCGGTGTCCTTCAGGGCGCGGATCGGCCCCGGCGGCGCTCCTGCTCGAGCAGCTCGTCCTTGTCCTTGAGCCGGTCCAGGCCCGAGACCGCGCGGGACGTGCGGGGGTTGGTGGCCATGCGGTCGCGGTTGGCGTCGACGAAGGCCCAGTACCCCGCGGTGAAGGGGCACGCGTTCTCGCCGACGCGCACCTTGGGGTCGTAGGGGCAGCGGCCGCAGTAGTCGCTCATCCGGTCGACGTAGGCGCCGCCGGCCGCGTAGGGCTTGGTCGCCATGACACCGCCGTCGCCGTGCAGGCTCATGCCGACGACGTTCGGCACCATGACCCAGTCGTAGCCGTCGACGAAGGCCCGGTGGAACCAGTCGGTGACCGCCTGCGGGTCGTAGCGGTGCTGCAGCGCCCAGTTGCCCAGCACCATGAGGCGCGGGATGTGGTGCGCCCAGCCCTCCTCGCGGACGCTGCCGAGCACGTCGGACAGGCACGCGGCGCGCACCTCGCCCGCGGCGTCGAGGTCGGCGAACCACTCCGGCAGCCCGCGCCGCGCCTGCAGCGCGTTTCGGGTGCGGTAGTCCTCGCCCTGCTGCCAGTACAGGTGCCACACGTAGTCGCGCCAGCCGACGAGCTGGCGCACGAAGCCCTCGACGCTCGCGAGCCGGGCGCCGTGCCGTAGCCGGCCCGCGGCGTCGCGGGCGACCCGCACCGGGTCGAGCAGGCCGAGGTTGAGGGGGGCGGACAGCAGCGAGTGCGCCATCCACCGGTCGCCGGCGAGCATGGCGTCCTCGTACGGCCCGAACGCGTCGAGGCGGTGCTCGAGGAAGTGCCGCAGCGCCTGCCGCGCCTCGTCGTGGGTCACGGCGAAACGGCGCGGGCCGTCCTCCCCGAGGAACGTCACGCCCTCCTCGCGCGCCATCCGGTCGAGCTCGTCGCGGACCTCGGCGTCCACGTCGTCCTCCTCGGGCCACCACGGCTCCTCGAGGCGCTCGGTGAGCGGCGCGTCGGAGCCGACGAGCGTGGCGGCCGCGCGCGGCGGCGGCTCGCGGTTGTCCTCGTCGAAGGACCACTGCCCGCCGAACGGCGCGCCGTCGCCCTCGACGAGCAGGCCGAGGCGGCGGCGCTGCCCGCGGTACCAGTCGTCCTGCAGCAGCCGGCGCCGGCCCCGCCCGTCGACCCAGCGCGCGAAGTCGGCGTGGCCGGAGGCGAAGCCGCGCGGTGCGAGCACCCGGACGCTGCCCGCACCGGGCCCCACGTCCCCCGCGGCCAGGCGGCGCACGAGGCGGCGGGCACCCCACGTGGTCGGGTCGCACACCGACACCGGGTCCGCCGGCGAGACGCCGGCCGCGGCGAGGCCCTCGGTGTACGTGCCGGCGCGCACGTAGCGGGCCCGCTCGCCCAGCTCGGCGGCGCGGTGCCGCAGCGCCGACAGCACGAGGTGCGCCTTCTTGCGGTGGAACGCGCGGCGCCGGAACACCGACAGCGCCTCGACGAGCACGACGTCGCCCCCGTCGCGACCGTCCGCGGCCGGCCCGTCGAGGAAGTGCGGCCCGAGCTGGTCGGCGAAGCACCAGCGCGTCGAGGTGGGGTCCTGCTCCGGCAGGTCCGGGTCGACGAGCGGCGGCAGCGTGCTCAGCGGTGTCGCCCGCTCAGGCGTGCGGACCGTCGGCGGACGGGCCCGCAGGGTCCGCGGCGTCGGGACCCTGCGCGGGACCCTGCCCGCCCGGAGCCGACGACGGCCCGGCGGGCCCGTCGGGACGGGCCGGCGGCATGCCGCCGCCCCCGGGGCCGCGTCGGCTTCCCTGCTCGGCGCGCTCGGCGTCGCGCGTGGCCCCGGCGGCCTCGGCCTTGGCCCGCTCCAGCGCCTCGGCCGGGTCCTCGAGCACGGGCGCGCCGACCCCGCCGAACGCGTCGTCGCCCATGGGCTCGCCCTTGTACCCGCCGGTGTCGCGGCCCTGGCCGCCGAGCGCGCGGCCGATGCCGGACAGCGCCTCGGTGAGCTCGCTCGGGACGATCCACATCTTGTTGCTCTGCCCGCGCGCGATCTGGGGCAGCACCTGCAGGTACTGGTAGGCGAGGAGCTTGTCGTCGGGGTTGCCCTTGTGGATGGCCTCGAAGACCTGCTGGATGGCGCGCGACTCGCCCTGCGCCTTGAGGATGGCCGACTGCGCCTGGCCCTCGGCGGTGAGGATGGCCGACTGCTTCTCGCCCTCGGCGGTGAGGATGGCCGACTGCTTGACGCCCTCGGCGGTGAGGATCGCGGCGCGGCGGTCGCGCTCGGCCCGCATCTGCTTCTCCATCGAGTCCTGGACGCTGTGCGGCGGGTCGATGGCCTTGAGCTCGACGCGGTTGACGCGGATCCCCCACTTGCCCGTGGCCTCGTCGAGCACGCCCCGCAGCTGGCCGTTGATCTGGTCGCGGCTGGTGAGGGTCTGCTCGAGGTCGAGGGAGCCGATGACGTTGCGCAGCGTGGTGACGGTCAGCTGCTCGATGCCCTGGATGAAGTTGGCGATCTCGTACGTCGCGGCCTTGGGGTCGTTGACCTGGAAGTAGATGACGGTGTCGATGCTGACGACGAGGTTGTCGCTCGTGATGACCGGCTGCGGCGGGAAGCTGACGACCTGCTCGCGGAGGTCGACCGTCGCGCGCGGCCGGTCGATGAACGGCACCAGGAAGTGCAGACCGGCGTTGAGCGTCTTCTGGTACTTGCCGAGCCGCTCGATGATGACGGCCGTCGCCTGCTGGACGATGCGGACGGCCCGGATGATCGTGGTGGCCACCACGACCACCACCAGGATGAGCACGATGGTGGTGAGGATCTGTCCGAAGGACACGGGGGCTCCGTTCTGAGGGTGGCGCGGGGTCCGGCTGTGGTCGGGTCAGGTCACTGCGGGGGCGGCGGCGTGACGGGGCTCCCGTCGGGGTCGGGCTGGACGACCGCCGTCGCGCCGTCGATGCGGACCACGACGACGTCGCTGTCGGCGGGGATCGTCGCGCTGCGGTCCGCGGAGCGCGCCGACCACGTCTCGCCCGCGAGCTTCACCTGGCCCGAGCGGTCGTCGACGGCGGTGAGGGTGAGCGCGCGCCGGCCCGGCAGCGCGTCGGCGTTTGTGGGGCTGTCCGGGTTCGACCGGACCGCCCAGCGCTTGATCGCGGGCCGCACCAGCACGAGGCCGACGAGGCTCACGACGCTGAAGGCCGCGACCTGCCACGCGAAGGAGAGGCCGAGCACCGCCACGAGGCCCGCGGCCAGCGCCCCCGCCACGAGCATGGCGAAGACGAAGTCGAGGCTCGTGAGCTCGAGCAGGCCGAGCACGAGCGCGCCCGCCACCCACAGCACCCACTGCGTCTCCCGGAGGAAGTCCACCCCAGCTCCCCTCTCGCGCGCCGCCCGCCGCGGCTACCCGGTGGCCCGTGCGGCCCGGGCGCTCCAGCGCCCCTCGTCGACCGTGACGTGCAGCGCCAGGCCGAACGTATCCGACAGCGCCCGCGCCGTCAGCACGGTCTCCACCGGCCCCGCGGCGACCACCTGCCCCTTGCGCAGCAGCAGGACGTGGTCGAAGCCGGGCGGGATCTCCTCCACGTGGTGGGTGACGAGGACGGTCGTCGGGGCGGCCGGGTCGTGCGCGAGCCGGGACAGGCCCGTCACGAGGTCCTCCCGCCCGCGCAGGTCGAGCCCCGCGGCCGGCTCGTCGAGCAGGAGCAGCTCGGGGTCGGTCATGACCGCGCGCGCGACGAGCACGCGCTTGCGCTCGCCCTCCGACAGGGTGCCGAAGGTGCGGTCGCCGAGGCCCGCGACCCCGAAGGCCTCGAGCAGGGCGTCCGCGCGCTGCAGGTCGACGTCGTCGTAGTCCTCGCGCCAGCGGCCCACGACCCCGTGGGCGGCGGTGAGCACGACGTCGCGGACGCGCTCGCGCCCGGGGACGCCCTCGGCCAGGGAGGCGCTGCTGTGCCCGATGCGGGGCCGCAGCTCGAAGACGTCCACCTCGCCGAGGGTCTCGCCCAGCACGCTCACGCGCCCGCGCGAGGGGAACGACCGTGCGGCGAGCAGGTCGAACAGCGTCGTCTTGCCCGCCCCGTTGGGCCCGAGCACCACCCAGCGCTCGCCCTCCCGGACGGTCCACGTCACGTCGCTGAGCAGGGTGGACCCCGACCTGGTGACGGCGACGCCGTCGAGGTCGACCACGGCGTCCGGCATGCGGGCCACGGTAGCGGGGTGCCTACGCTGCTCCGGTGACCCTCCCCCGATCGGCGTTGCTGGCCGCGTGGGCCGGCGCGGTGGCGGCCGGTCGGGCCGGGGCGTCGGAGGCGCTGGCCGCGGTCGCGGGCGACGACGAGCCGCACCGGGTGGCGTGGGCGACCGACTCCCTGCCGCCGCCGGAGCTGCCCGTGCCCGACGACGGCTGGCTGTCGGACCTGCTCGTGCTGCTCGCCGCCGCGGGCGAGCGCGCGCCGGTCACCGTCCGGTGCCTGCTGCCACGCCCGGGCGACCTCCGGGGCCTGCCCGGGCCCGGCAGCCTGCACGGGGCGGCGGTCGACGCGGGCGAGTGCGTCGCGGTCGACCTCGGCGCCGCGGGCGGGGACCCCCTGGTCGTGTGGTGCGTGCCGGAGATCGAGGAGTTCGGCCCGGCGGGTGACGTCGGCCGGCTCGCGACGTGGCGGCTGTGGCGGGCCGGCCCCGTCGTGGCCTCGGCCCTGCCGACGAGCCTGCCCGAGGCCGACCAGGCGTTCCGGCTCGCGCTCGCCGACGCCGCCGACGCCCTCGAGCGCCTCGACGCCGCCTCGTGGCGCCCGGACGAGGCGGTGCAGGCGGCCTCGGCCGTGAGCGCCCGCCGCGACGGGGGCGCCCCGCTCCCGCCGACGGTCGGGCCGCGCTCGCTGCGCCTGCTCACGCGCGCGGAGCACGTGCTCGCCATCGCCGACGTCGCCGAGGGCACCCCCGGCGGCACCGTCAACGGCTGGGAGGCGGCCCAGCGGGAGCAGGCCCTCGCGGGGCTCGCCCGAGCGGCGCGCGACGCCGTCGCGGCGGCGGTCAGCCTGCCCGGCTGAGCGCCCGCTCGTACACCGCGACCGTCCGCTCCGCGACGGTGCGCCACGAGAACTCCTCGACCGCGCGGGCCCGGCCCGCCTCGCCGCGCCGGCGCGCCTCGGCGGGGTCGGCGACGGCCTCGCCGAGCGTCCGGGCGAGGTCGGCGACGAACCGGTCGGGGTCCACGGGGGTGCCCGTGCCGTCGCCGACCTGCTCGATCGGCACCAGCCACCCGGTGCGCCCGTCGTCGACGACCTCGGGGATGCCGCCCGTGGCGGTGCCGACGACCGCGGCGCCGCACGCCATGGCCTCGAGGTTGACGATGCCGAGCGGCTCGTACACCGACGGGCAGACGAACACCGTCGCGTGGCTCAGCACCTGGCACACCTCCGGGCGCGGCAGCATCTGCTCCACCCACACCACCCCGTCGCGCCGCTCGCGCAGGCCCTCGACGAGCCCGCGCACCTCCGCGGCGATCTCGGGCGTGTCCGGCGCGCCCGCGAGCAGGACGAGCTGCACCTCCGGCGGCAGCTCCGCGCACGCCCGCAGCAGGTACGGCAGGCCCTTCTGCCGGGTGATGCGGCCGACGAAGACGACGGCCGGGCGGCCGGGCTCCACCCCGAGCCGCTCGACGACGTCGGTGTCCTCGTCGCGCCGCCAGTCGTCGGAGTCGATGCCGTTGTGGACGACCGGCACGCGCTCGGGGTCCAGGAACGGGTAGCTGCGCAGGATGTCGGCGCGCATGCCCGCGCTCACGGCGATGACCGCCGCGGCGTGGCGGTAGGCCGTCTCCTCCGCCCACGAGCTCACGCGGTACCCGCCGCCCAGCTGCTCGGCCTTCCACGGCCGCATCGGCTCGAGGCTGTGCGCGGTGACGACGTGCGGCACCCCCGTGAGGCCGGCGGCGAGGTGCCCGGCGAGGTTCGCGTACCAGGTGTGGGAGTGCACGAGCTCGAGGCCACGGCCCGGGCCGGCCGCCGCGGCGGCGGCGTCGACGGCCGCCGCGACCTGCAGGTCGGTGCCGAGGGTGCGCAGGGCGGCGTTGGCCCCCGCCAGCGCGGCCGGCTCGGGGTGCCCGTGCACCCCCGGCCCCGGCTCCGGGTCGCCGAACGCGTGGACGTCGACCTCGTGACCGGCCGCCCGCAGCGCCCGCACGAGCTCGACGACGTGGACACCGGCGCCGCCGTAGACGGCGGGCGGCCACTCCTTCGTGATCACACCTGTGTGCACCGCGCCAACGCTAGGGCAGGCGGCTAGGGTCGGGCCATGGCGCGTCGGAGCGGCACCAAGGTCCTGGCGATCGTCCTGGCCGGTGGGGAGGGCAAGCGGCTCATGCCGCTGACCGCGGACCGGGCCAAGCCGGCGGTGCCCTTCGCCGGCAACTACCGGCTCATCGACTTCGCGCTGTCGAACGTCGTGAACTCCGGCTACCGCAAGGTGGTCGTGCTCACGCAGTACAAGTCGCACTCCCTCGACCGGCACATCGCCCAGACGTGGCGCCTCACGACCCTCTTCGGCAACTACGTCGCCCCGGTGCCGGCGCAGCAGCGCCTCGGCAAGCACTGGTACCTCGGCAGCGCCGACGCGATCCTGCAGAGCCTCAACCTCGTCCACGACGAGAAGCCCGACTACGTCGTCGTGGTCGGCGCGGACCACGTGTACCGCATGGACTTCTCCCAGATGGTGGACGCGCACATCGAGAGCGGCGTCGGCTGCACGGTCGCGGCCATCCGGCAGCCGCTGCAGCTGGCCGACCAGTTCGGCGTCATCGAGATCGAGGGGTCCCGGCCGGACCGCATCGCGCGCTGGCGCGAGAAGCCGACCGACGCCCAGGGCCTGCCCGACGCGCCCGACCAGGTGCTCGCCTCCATGGGCAACTACGTGTTCACCACCGAGGCCCTCGTCGAGGCCGTCACCGCCGACGCCGACACCGAGGGCAGCAAGCACGACATGGGCGGCGACATCGTGCCGCGCTTCGTCGACGCCGACGACTGCGGCGTCTACGACTTCATCCGCAACGACGTCGCCGGGTCCACCGAGCGCGACCGCGACTACTGGCGCGACGTGGGCTCGATCGACGCCTACTACGAGGCCCACATGGACCTCATCTCCGTCTACCCCGTCTTCAACCTCTACAACTACGAGTGGCCGATCATCACGGCGCAGACGTACTACCCGCCGGCGAAGTTCGTCCACGGCTGGCAGGGCCGCATCGGGCACGCGGTCAACTCGATCGTCTCCCCCGGCTCGGTGGTCTCCGGCGCGTTCGTGGAGAACAGCGTCCTCAGCCCCAACGTGTACGTGCACTCCTGGGCGACCGTCAGCGACTCCGTCGTCATGGACAACGTGCAGATCCACCGGCACGCTGTGGTGCGCCGGGCGATCCTCGACAAGAACTGCGTCGTCGGTGAGGGGGTCCGGATCGGCATCGAGCCGGAGGAGGACCGCGAGCGCGGCCTGCACGTCACGCCGTCCGGCATCACGATCATCCCGAAGGGCACCGAGCTGCGATGAGCGAGGACTCCGGCACGTCCGGCACGGCGGCGGCCGCCTACGACGGGACGGCCGTCGCGGAGGGTCGTCCGGTCCGGATCGGCGTGCAGCTGCAGCCGCAGCACGCGACGTACGACGCGATCCGCCGCGCGGTCGACCGGGCCGAGGCCGCCGGCGTGGACGTCGTCTTCAACTGGGACCACTTCTTCCCGCTGTACGGCGACGCCGACGGCGCCCACTTCGAGTGCTGGACGATGCTCGGCGCGTGGGCGGAGCAGACCGAGCGCGTCGAGATCGGCGCGCTGGTCACGTGCGTCGGCTACCGCAACCCCGACCTGCTCGCCGACATGGCCCGCACCGTCGACCACATCAGCGGCGGCCGGCTGCTGCTCGGCATCGGGGCCGGCTGGTTCGAGCGCGACTACGACGAGTACGGCTACCGCTTCGGCACGCCCGGCACCCGCCTCGCCGACCTCGCCGACGCCCTCCCCCGCATCGAGGCGCGCTGGTCGGTGCTGAACCCGGAGCCGACGCGGCGCATCCCCGTCATGGTCGGCGGCGGCGGCGAGCGCAAGACGCTGCGCCTGACCGCCCGGCACGCCGACATCTGGCACGGCTTCGGCGACGCCGACGTGCTCGACCGCAAGCACCGGGTGCTCGACGAGTGGTGCGCGGCGGAGGAGCGCGAGCCGAGCGCCATCGAGCGCTCGGCCGGGGTCGAGGCCGCGCCCGAGGACGTGGGCGACCGGCTGCACGCGCTCGGCACCCGGCTGTTCACCATCGGCACCGACGGTCCCGACTTCGACCTCACGCTCGTCGAGCGCTGGGTCGCGTGGCGCGACCGCATGAACGACGCGCACGGCACGCCCGGCGCCACCGCCTCCGCCGGGTGAGCGCGCCCACCACCCTGCTCGTCACGGTCACCGGCGAGGACCGACCCGGCCTCACCGCCGCGCTCCTGCGCGCCGCCGCCCGCCCCGGCGTGGAGGTCGTCGACGTGGAGCAGGTCGTGCTGCGCGGGCGCCTCACCCTCGGCGTCCTGCTCGGTGTGCCGTCGGAGGCCGCGCTCGAGCCGCTGCAGGACGCCGTCACCGCCACGGCCGCCGACCTGGGCCTGGACTGCGCGACCAGTCCCGGCCGCGGCGACACCGCGGAGCGTCGTGGCGGGCACCTGCACGTCACGATGCTCGGCCACCCGCTGCTGCCCGAGGCCGTCGCCGCCGTCTCGGGGGTCCTCGCCGAGGCGGGCGCCAACGTCGACCGGCTGCGCCGGCTCGCCTCGCAGCCCGTCACCGCGCTGGAGCTCGACGTCTCCGGCGTCGACGACGCCCCCGCGCTGCGCGCGGCGCTGGCCCGTACCGCCGCCGAGCGGGCCGTCGACGTCGCCGTCTCCCCCGCCGGGCTCGTGCGCCACGGCCGCCGTCTCGTGGTGATGGACGTCGACTCCACCCTCGTGCAGGACGAGGTCATCGAGCTGCTCGCGGCCCACGCGGGGCGCGAGGCGGAGGTCGCGGCCGTCACCGAGCGGGCGATGCGGGGGGAGCTCGACTTCGCCGCGTCGCTGCACGAGCGGGTCGCCGCGCTCGCCGGACTGCCGGTGTCGGTGTTCGACGAGGTGCGCCGGGCGCTGCGGCTGACCCCCGGCGCGCGCACCCTCGTGGCGACGCTGCACGAGCTCGGCTTCACCGTCGCGCTCGTCTCGGGCGGCTTCATGGAGGTCGTGAGCCCCCTCGCCCGCTCGCTCGGCATCCGCCGGGTCCGCGCGAACCGCCTCGAGGTCGCCGACGGGCGCCTCACCGGCCGCGTGCTCGGCGGCGTCGTCGACCGCGCGGGCAAGGCCGAGGCGCTGCGGGCGTTCGCGCGCGAGGAGGGACTGCCCCTGGAGCGGACCGTCGCCATCGGCGACGGCGCCAACGACCTCGACATGCTCGCCGCCGCCGGGCTCGGGGTCGCCTTCAACGCCAAGCCGCTCGTGCGCGAGCAGGCCGACGCCGCGCTCACCGGGCCGTACCTCGACGCGGTGCTGTTCCTGCTGGGCCTGGACGCCGAGGAGATCGCCGACGCGACGCGCGCGTGACGGCTCGCGTCCCCGTCAGTTCCGGGGCACGACCACCCGGGCGAGCACGAGCCCGCCCAGCGGGGTGTCGACCCACGCCGCCCGCGTCCGCAGCACGACGACACCGGCCGTCGGGAACCGGTCGCTGAGCCCGGCGATCTCCTGCGGGTCGGACGTCTCGGGGTCGGCGAGCTCGCGCGCGAGCGTCGACAGCCCCGGCTCGTGGCCGACCACGGCGACGGTGTGCGCGTCGCCGCCGTGCGTGCGGACGAGCTCCAGCACGGTGTCGGCGTCGGCGTTGTACAGCCGCCGGTCCACGTGGACCTCGGGCTGGGCCCCGCCGAGCTCGGGCGCCGCGAGCTCCCACGTGCGGTGGGCGCGGACCGCGTCGGAGACGAGGACGACGTCGGGCACGAACCGCTCGGTCGCCATCCAGCGGCCGACGGCGGCCGCGTCGCGCTCGCCGCGCTCGGTGAGCGGCCTGTCGTGGTCCGTGACCCCCTCGGGGTAGCCGGCCTTCGCGTGGCGCACGACGAGCAGGCGGCGCGAGCCGCGTCGGGTCGTCTGCGACTCCCCGGGGGCGGTGGCGGCCGTCACCTCAGGCGCCCATCGCGTGGACGCCGCCGTCGACGTGGACGATCTCGCCCGTCGTGGCGGGGAACCAGTCCGACAGCAGCGCGCACACCGCGCGGGCCGTCGGCTCGGGGTCGCCGACGTCCCAGCCGAGCGGGGCGCGCTGCTCCCACGTGTCCTCGAACTGCGAGAAGCCGGGGATGGACCCGGCCGCCGTCGTGCGGACCGGTCCCGCGGAGACGAGGTTGACCCGCACGCCCTCGGGGCCGAGGTCACGGGCGAGGTAGCGCGCCGTGGACTCGAAGGCGGCCTTGGCCACGCCCATCCAGTCGTACACCGGCCACGCGAAGGAGGCGTCGAACGTGAGCCCGACGACCGAGGAGCCCGGGTGCAGCAGCTCGCGGCACGCGACCGACAGCGACTTCAGCGAGTACGCCGACACGTGCAGCGCGGTCGCGACGTCCTCCCACGGCGCGGCGAGGAAGTCGAAGGCGCCCTGCGGGGCGAAGCCGATGGAGTGCACGAGGCCGTCGAGCGCCGCGTCCTCCCCGAGCTGCTCGCGCAGCAGGCCGGGCAGCGCCTCGAGGTGGGAGGTGTCGGTGACGTCGAGCTCGACGACCGGTGCGGTCTCCGGCAGGCGACGCGCGATCGCCTGCGTGATCTTCATGGTGCGCCCGAAGGACGACAGCACGACCGTCGCGCCCTCCTGCTGCGCGAGCCGCGCGACGTGGAAGGCGATCGAGCTGTCCTTGAGCACGCCGGTGACGAGCAGGCGCTTGCCGGAGAGCAGGGCCATGGGTTCCTCCAGGGGGCTCGGGGCTCAGTGGCCCATGCCGAGGCCGCCGTCGACGGGGACGACGGCGCCGCTGATGTACCCCGCCGCGTCGTGCAGCAGGAAGGACACGGCGGCGGCGACGTCGTCGACGGCCCCGAACCGCCCGGCCGGGATCGCGGCGAGGTAGGCGTCCCGGCGCCCCTCGTCCAGCGCGGCCGTCATGTCGGTGTCGACGAAGCCGGGCGCCACGACGTTGCACGTGATGCCGCGGCCGCCGAGCTCGCGCGTCACCGACCGGGCGAGCCCGACGAGGCCCGCCTTGCTCGCGGCGTAGTTCGTCTGCCCGGGCGAGCCGTAGAGCCCCACGACCGAGCCGACGAGCACGACCCGGCCCGTGCGGGCGCGGATCATGGACTTGCTCGTGCGCTTGAGGACCCGCCACGCGCCACCGAGGTTCGTGTCGAGGACGCCGGAGAACTCCTCCTCGCTCATCCGCAGGAGCAGCTGGTCGGCGGTGACGCCGGCGTTGGCCACCACCCGGGTGACGGGGCCCTGCTCCTGCTCGGCGGCGGTGACCGCGGCGTCGACGGAGGCCGCGTCCGTCACGTCGCACGCCACGACCCGGAGGCCCTCGGGGGCGTCGTCCGGCAGCGTGCCGCTGCGCGAGGTCGCGGTCACGGCGAACCCGTCGACCAGCAGCCGGCGGGCGATGCCGAGGCCGATGCCGCGGTTGCCTCCGGTCACGAGGACGTGCGCGTCGGGCATGGGGGCGAACCTAGCCGATGCGCCGGGACGCGCACCCGCCGCCGCGGTGCGCGAGGCTGGCACCCGTGGACGGTGTCGAGGTGCTGGTGGAGGCGGTCGGTCGGGTGCGTGGTCTCGCCCGCCCGGTGGTGGACGGCCTGGACGAGGCGGCGCTCACGCGCCGTCCCGGCGGCGGGAACCCCGTCGTCTGGCTCGTGTGGCACGCGGCGCGCGTGCAGGACGACCACGTGGCGGACGCGACGGGCGGGCAGCAGGTGTGGCTGGCCGGCGGCTGGGCGCGCCGCTTCGGGCTCGCGCTCGAGGACGCCGACACCGGCTACGGCCACGCCCCCGAGCAGGTCGCGGCGGTGCGCGGCGTGAGCGGCGAGGACCTCGCCGGCTACCTCGAGGCCGTGTGCGACCGCACGACCGAGGTGCTGCGGGGCCTCGGTCCCGACCGACTGGACGACGTCGTCGACGACGCGTGGGACCCGCCGGTGACCCTCGGCGCACGGCTCGTGAGCGTCGTCGAGGACGACCTGCAGCACCTCGGCCAGGCCTCCTACGCCCGCGGTCTCGGCTGAGCCGGCCGCTCACCCGCCGTCACGCCCGCTCGCCCTGCGCCCACGGCGTCCACCGGACGGACCGCCCGCGTCGGCCGCCGGGTGGGGCGTCGGTAGGGTCACCGCCGTGCGCGCGGTCGTCGTCAGGTCCTTCGGCGGCCCCGAGGTCCTCGTCCTCGACGAGGTCCCCGTCCCCCGCCCGGCGGCGGGCGAGCTGCTCGTCGACGTCGAGGTGTGCGGCGTCAACTACGCCGACACGCACGCGACGGAGAACACGTACCTCGCCCCGCAGCAGCTGCCGCTCGTCCCGGGTGCCGAGGTGGTCGGCCGCGTGCGGGAGGTAGGCGAGGGCGCCGACGCCGCGCTCGTCGGCCGCCGCGTCGTCGGGCTCGTGCCCCACGGCGGCTACGCCGAGGTCGCCGTGGTCCCCCAGGCCACGAGCGTCGTCATCGACGAGGCGCTGCCGGCCGCCGACGCCTGCGCGCTCGTCCTGCAGGGCGTGACCGCGTGGCACCTGCTGCGCACGAGCACCCGCATGGCCCCCGGCGAGAGCGTCGTCGTGCACTCCGCCGCCGGCGGCGTCGGCACGGTCGCGGTCCAGCTCGCCCGGCAGTGGCAGGCCGGCCGCGTGATCGCCTCCGCGTCCACGGTCGCGAAGCGCGAGCTCGCCCACGAGCTCGGCGCGGACGTCGTCGTCGACGTCAGCGCCGCCGCGGCGGGCGGCGCCGGCGCGGTCCGCGACCTCCTCCTCTCCGCCAACGACGGCCGGGGCGTCGACGTCGTCCTGGAGATGACCGGCGGCGACGTGTTCAACGGCTCGTACCTCGCCCTCGCCCCGCTCGGGCGCCTCGTCGTGTTCGGCCTCGCCTCGCGCCGCGCCGGTCGCAGCGTCGCCCCCGTCGACCTCATGGCGAGCTCGCGGACGGTCGGCGGGTTCTGGCTGCAGGCGGCGCTGGCCCGCGGCGGGCTCGCCCCGATCATGGAGGAGCTGCTGTCGATGACGTCGGCCGGCCTGCTGCGGGCCGTCGTCGGCGGCTCCTACCCCCTGGCGGAGGCCGCGCAGGCGCACGCGGACATGCGGGCGCGACGCACGACGGGGAAGGTCGTCCTGGTCCCCTGACCGCGTCCCCTAGCCTCGCCCCCGTGCCGGCCAGCCGCGGCGTCGACGCCGACTTCCTCGCCCTCCCGCTCGACGACGTCGTGGGGGCGGCGCTCGACGAGGTCCGCGCGGCCGGCGCCTCCTACGGCGCCGTGCGGGTGCACCGGGTCCGCGACCGCGTCGTCCGGGTCCGCGACCGGGCCGTCGAGGGCGTCTCCGACGTCGTCCGCGCGGGGGTGTCGGTGCGGGTCGTGCTCGACGGCGCGTGGGGCTTCGCGGCCACGGGGGACCTCACCGGCGCGGCCGCGCGGGACGCGGCCCGCCTCGCGCTGCGGGGCGCGCGGGTCGCGCGCCCCCTCGTCCGCCGGCCCGTCGAGCTCGCCGACGCACCCGTCCAGCAGGGCACGTGGGTCTCCGGCTACGACGTCGACCCCTTCGCGGTGCCGGCGGCCGAGCAGGCCGAGCTCCTGCTGTCCTGGTGCGGGGAGGTCCTCGCGACGGGGGGCACCCACGCCGACGCGTGGCTGCACTGCGTCAAGGAGCAGAAGCTGTACGCCGACCTCGCCGGCACCCGGACCGTGCAGCAGCGGGTCCGGCTGCAGCCGGAGCTCACGGCGCTCGTCGTCGCCGACGACGGCCGTGCCGACACCATGCGCAGCCTCGTGCCGCCCGCGGCCCGCGGCTGGGAGCACGCGCTGGACCCCGCCGGCTGCGGGGCCGAGGCGGCCACCCTCGCGCCGCTGGCGGCCGAGAAGCTCGCCGCCCCGTCGGTCGACCCGGGGCGCTACGACCTCGTCATCGACCCCACCCAGCTGTGGCTGACGATCCACGAGTCCGTCGCGCACGCGACCGAGCTCGACCGGGCCCTCGGCTACGAGGCCGCGTACGCCGGGACGTCCTTCGCGACCCCGGACGGGCTCGGCTCGCGCCGCTACGGCAGCCCCCTCATGAACGTGACCGGCGACCGCACCGAGCCGCACGGGCTCTCGAGCCTCGGCTGGGACGACGAGGGCGTGCCCGCGACGCGCTGGGACGTCGTGCGTGACGGGGTGCACGTCGGCTACCAGCTCGACCGGGCCATGGCCGCCGAGCGCGGCACCGCGTCCAACGGCTGCGCGTACGCCGACGGGCCCCTGCACGCCCCGCTGCAGCGCATGCCCAACGTGAGCCTGGCCGCCGACCCGGCCGGTGCGGACCTCGACGGCCTCGTCGCGGGCGTCGAGGACGGCGTGCTCGTCGTCGGCGACCGGTCGTGGTCGATCGACATGCAGCGGTACAACTTCCAGTTCACGGGCCAGCGGTTCTACCGGATCCGCTCCGGGCGCCTCGACGGCATGCTCCGCGACGTCGCCTACCAGGCGAGCACGCCGGAGTTCTGGGCGCGGCTGGCCGCGGTCGGCGGCCCCGGCACCTGGTCGCTGCAGGGTGCGCTCAACTGCGGCAAGGGCCAGCCCGGCCAGGCCGCGCCCGTCAGCCACGGCTGCCCGGCGGTGGTCGTCACCGACGTCGCGGTCCTCAACACCGAGGAGGAGGGCGCGTGAGCCTCACCCCCGAGCAGGCCGTCGAGGTCGCCCTGGCCGCCGCCCGCCGCCTCGGCAGCGACGACGCCGTCGCCGTCGTGGAGCACGAGGGCTCCACGAACCTGCGCTGGGCCGCCAACCAGCTGACGACGGGCGGCACGACCGCCGAGAGCAGCCTGTCCGTCGCGGTCGTCCGGGACGTCCCGGGCGGCCGGGCGCTCGGCAGCCTCACCCGGGCCGTCACCGACGCCGCCGACGTCGAGCGGCTCGTCGCGGACGCGCTCGCGGAGACCGCCGGCGCCCGCCCGGCCGAGGACGGCGCGGCGCTCGTGCCCGGGCCGGCGGGCAGCGGCTTCGCGGAGCCGGCGACGCCGGTGCCGCCCGAGGCGCTCACCGGAACCGCGGCCGTCCTCGGCGAGCTGTTCGCCGAGGCCGACGGCGAGGGCCGGGAGCTCTTCGGCTTCGCCGAGCACACGGTGACGACGACGTGGACGGCGACGAGCGCCGGCACCCGGCACCGCTCCGTCGAGCCGTACGGCACGGTCGAGCTCAACGGCAAGAGCCACGCCCGCTCCCGCTCGGCGTGGGCCGGCACGGGCGCGCGGGACCTCGGCCGCGACGTGGACCTGCGGGCGCTGGCCGCCGAGGTGGCCCAGGGCCTCGAGTGGCAGGCGCGCCGGGTCGAGGTGCTGCCCGGCCGGCACGAGACCGTGCTGTCGCCGTCGGCGGCCGCGGACCTCCTCGCGTACTGGCTGCTGTCCGGCGACGCCCGCAGCGCGGCCGAGGGCCGCACGGCCTTCTCGCGGCCCGGCGGCGGCACGCGCGTCGGCGAGCGGCTCACCGACGTGCCCCTGACGGTCCGGGACGACCCGCACCACCCCGTCCTCGGCACCTCCGACGTCGTGTCGGCCACGAGCAGCGACGCCTTCACCTCGGTCTTCGACACCGGCCTCGCCGTGCCCGGCACGCGCTACCTCGACGCGGGCCTGCTCGCGGCGCTGCCCTCCAGCCGGCACACCGCGGGCCTGGCCGGCCTCGCGCACACGCCGTTCGCGGACAACGTCGTCGTCGAGGTCGACGGCGCGACGGGCGCCACCGCCGACGTCGTGGCCGGCGTCGACCGGGGGCTGCTCGTCACGTGCCTGTGGTACGTGCGCGTCGTCGACGAGCAGACGCTCCTCGTGACGGGCCTCACCCGGGACGGGGTGTACGTCGTCGAGGGCGGCGAGGTCGTCGGCTCGACGACGAACTTCCGCTTCAACGACTCCCCCCACTCCCTCCTCTCGCGGGTGCTCGGGGCCGGGGGCACCGGGGTGTGCCTGCCCCGCGAGCTCGGCGACTGGCTGCCGCGCGCCGCCGCGCCCGCCCTCCGCGTCGCCGACCTGCACATGTCGTCGGTGTCGGAGGCGTCCTGACCCGTGGCCCTGCGGGGGCCTCGTCGGGAACGCTCGGGGACGCTGACGTACCGTGGTGCGGTGAGCGACAGCGACCGTGGACCCGTGCGCCCCGACCCGCGTGTCGTGGCCGTGGACCCCGTCGTGCGCATCACGACGGCCCGCGCCTCGCACACCGAGGACATGACCCGTCGCATGCGCCGGTACGCGATCTCGATGGCGATCCGCACCGCGTGCGTCGCGGGTTTCGCCATCGTGTTCCCGCTGACCCACCACTGGGCGGCGTGGCTGTTCGTGCCCGGCGCGGTCGTGCTGCCCTACCTCGCCGTGCTCATGGCCAACGCCGGCCGCGAGAAGACGCCGGTGCGCCCGACGGGGCTCGGCCCGGTGCAGCAGCCGCGGCCCGCGCTGGGGCCACGCCGTGACGACGCCGCCTGAGGTCCCCGCGGGCGCCGAGGACGCGCCCGTCTGCAGCGCGAAGGGGTGCCGGGCGACCGCGGTGTGGGCGCTGCGCTGGAACAACCCGCGCCTGCACACCCCCGAGCGGCGCAAGACGTGGGCGGCCTGCGACGGGCACCGCGCCCACCTGTCCGACTTCCTCGGCGCGCGCGGGTTCCTGCGCGACGTCGAGCCGCTCACCGGGGTCCCGGGAGCGCGGTGAGGCGCGCCCTGCGCCAGCCGCGCTGGCTCGCCGGGCTCGCCGTCGCCGTCGTGTTCGCCCTCGTGTGCGTGTGGCTCGCGCAGTGGCAGCTGGACCGCCGGGTGCAGCGCGCCGAGCGCAACGCCGCCGTGCTCGCGAACTACGACGCCGCACCGACCGACCTCCGCGGGCTCGCGGACGTCGCCGCGGCCGGCGTGGAGCCGGAGGAGGAGTGGGTGCCCGCCCGCGTGTCCGGCCGCTACCGGCCCGAGGACACCGTCCTGGTCCGGAACCGGCCGCAGGAGCGGGCCAACGGCTACCTCGTCGCGGTCCCCTTCGACGTGTCGGCCCCGGACGACGGGCTGCCTCGAGGCCTGCTCGTCGTGCGTGGCTGGGTCCCCTCCGGCTCCGACGCGGCGCGTCCGGAGTCCGTACCGGCGCCGCCGCCGGGCGAGGTCGGGCTCGTCGTGCGGCTGCGGGCCACCGAGTCGCCCGCGACCCGCGGCGCGCCGCCCGGGCAGACGTACCGCCTCGACGTGCCTGCCCTGCTGCCGGGACGCGGCTCGCTCACCGAGGGGTACGGGGTCCTCGCCACCGAGGACGGGGCGCCACCGGCGGGGCTGCGCACCGTGCCGCGTCCCGACGTCGACCCCGGCCCGCACCTCGCCTACGGGGTCCAGTGGTACCTGTTCGCGGTGGCGGGCCTCGCCATCTGGGTCGTGCTCGCGCGCCGGGCCGGCCGGGACGAGGAGCAGGAGACGGCCGGCGCCCCCGCCGGGGACTGGGTGTACGAACCGGGCCGGTGACGGGCTCCGGCCACCGGGTGGTTCCCGTCGCGCCCACGTGCCCCGGTGCGGGCCGGTGCGCCACCATGGCCGGATGGACGTGGGACTGGACGGACGGGTCTACCTGGTGACCGGAGGGTCCTCCGGCCTGGGCCTGGCGACGGCGCACGCGCTGCTCGCCGAGGGCGCCAAGGTCGTGCTGTGCGCGCGGGACGAGGCGCGCCTGGACTCGGCGGTCGCCGAGCTCGGCGGCGGGGACCGCGTGCTCGCCATGCCGGGCGACCTCGCCGACGCCTCGACGTCCGGGCGCCTCGTCGCGAGTGCCCACGCGCGCTTCGGCCGCCTCGACGGGGCGCTGGTCAGCGTCGGCGGACCGCCGCCCGGCCGCTCCTACGAGGCGAGCGACGAGCAGTGGCGCTCTGCCTTCGAGTCGGTGTTCCTCGGCGCGCTGCGTCTCACGACGGCGGTGGCGCGCGGCGCGGGCTTCGAGGGCGCGTCGGTCGTGCTCGTGCTGTCGACGTCCGCCCGCCAGCCCATCTCCGGCCTCGGCATAAGCAACGGGCTGCGGCCCGGGCTCGCCATGGTCGCCAAGGAGCTGTCCGACGAGCTCGGCCCGAGCGGCGTCCGCGTCAACGCGCTGCTGCCCGGCCGCTTCGACACCGCCCGCGTGCGGGAGATCGAGGAGACCAGCGGCGACGCCGCCGCCGCCCGCGAGGCCTACGAGGAGTCGGTGCCGCTGCGGCGGGTCGGGCAGCCCGAGGAGTTCGCCCGCGTCGCGACCTTCCTGCTGTCACCCGCGGCGTCGTACGTGACGGGCACCGCGGTCGCGGTCGACGGCGGGCTCACCCGCTCCCCGTGACCGCCGCGGCCGGGGGTCCGCTCCGCACGCCGGACGGGCGCTACCTCGTCGTGCGGGGACGGCTGTGGCGGGCCGCCGACCCCCGGCTGCCGGCCGGTGAGCGCGACCGGCTCACCCGCGAGCTCATGGCGGCACGCCGCGACAAGGGCGCCGCCGTACGTGCGGGGGACGACGCCGCCCGTGAGGCCGCGCGACGACGTGTCGACGCCGCCAAGCACGCCCTCGGCGAGCGCGGGCCGGTGTGGTGGGACGACGGCGCACCCGACCTCACGCGCCACCTCGCGCGCACCGGTCCCTACGCGCAGTGGTACGCCGCGCAGGAGGACGGCCCTCAGGCCTGACCGGCGGTCAGCTCCTCCTCGGCCGCGGCCTCGCCCTCGAGGTCGGCCAGCAGCTGGGTCCGGTACAGGCGCGCGTACAGCCCGTCCGCGGCGGCGAGCGCGCTGTGCGTCCCCCGCTCGACGATCCGGCCGTCCTCCACCACGAGGACGAGGTCGGCGTCGCGGACCGTCGACAGCCGGTGGGCGACGACGAGCGCGGTCCGCCCGGCCAGCGTCCGGTCCAGCGCGGTCTGCACCGCCGCCTCCGAGCCGGAGTCCAGGTGGGCGGTCGCCTCGTCGAGCACGACGACGCCGGGGTCGCGCAGCAGCAGCCGGGCGATGGCGAGGCGCTGCTTCTCCCCACCGGACAGCCGGTGGCCGCGGTCGCCGACCACGGTGTCCAGCCCCTCGGGCAGGCCGCGCACGAGCGGCGCGACCTGCGCGTCGCCGAGCGCGCGCCACAGGTCCTCCTCGCCGGCACCGGGCGCGGCGTACAGGAGGTTCTCGCGGATCGTGTCGTGGAACAGGTGCGCGTCCTGGGTCACGACCCCGACCGAGGACCGCAGCGAGGCGAACGTCGCGTCGCGGACGTCCACCCCGCCGAGCCGGACGGCCCCGGAGTCGACGTCGTACAGCCTGGACGCCAGCGCCGTCATCGTCGTCTTGCCCGCACCGGACGGCCCGACGAGGGCGACCTTGTCACCCGGGCGCGCGGTGAAGGAGACGCCGCTCAGCACCGGCCGCCCGGCCGCGGTCTGCGGCGCGCCGGCCTGCTCGAGGCTCGCGAGCGACACCGTGTCGGCGCCGGGGTAGGCGAAGGTGACGTCGTCGAAGGTGACCTCGAGCGGTCCGGTCGGCAGGTCCCGGGCGTCGTCGGTCTCCCGCACGAGCGGCGGCAGGTCGAGGACCTCGAAGACGCGCTCGAACGACACGACCGTCGTCATGACGTCGATGCGGACGTTCGACAGGCCGGTCAGCGGGCCGTACAGCCGCCCCAGGAGCGCGGCGAGCGCGAGCAGCGTCCCGATCGTCAGGCCGCCGGAGATCGCGAGCAGGCCGCCGATGCCGTAGGTGAGGGCGGTGGCGAGCGCGGCGACGAGCGCGAGGGCCGCGACGAAGAAGCGGTTCGCCATGGCGATGCGGATGCCGATGTCGCGGACCCGGCCGGCGCGCTCGCCGTACTGGCGGCTCTCCGTGCGGGGGTCGCCGAGCAGGCGCACGAGCAGGGCGCCGCCGACGTTGAAGCGCTCCGTCATGCGGTTGCCGAGGTCGGCGTTGAGCTGGAAGGACTCGCGCGTCAGCAGCTGCAGGCGGCGACCCACGTACCGGGCGGGCACGAGGAACACCGGCACGAGCGCGAGCGAGGCGAGCGTGATCTGCCACGACAGCGCGAACATCGCGACCACGACCACCACGACGCTCACGACGTTGCTGAGGACGCCGGACAGCACCGTCGTGAAGGCCCGCTGCGCGCCGATGACGTCGTTGTTCAGCCGCGTGACGAGCGAGCCGGTCTGCGTGCGTGTGAAGAACGCGACGGGCTGCCGCTGGACGTGGTCGAAGACCTCGGTGCGCAGGTCGTAGATGAGCCCCTCGCCGATGCGGGCCGACAGCCACCGCGTCACGAGGGTGACGAGCGCCTCCACGAGCGCGACGACGACCGTGAGCCCCGCGAGGACGAGAACGACCCGGCGGTCGCCCTCGGTGACCCCGTCGTCGACGAGGCGCTGCAGCAGCAGCGGCGTGACGACGACGAGGACCGCGGAGGCCACGGTGAGGGCGACGAAGACGACGATCCGCCAGCGGTAGCGGTCCGCGTAGCCGGCGATGCGCCGCCACGTGCCCGCGCCGACGCGGCGGCCGGCGACCGACGGGTCGCGGCTGAAGCTGCGGATGGCGCTGTGCGCGCCCAGGCCTGACATCTTCGGCGTCAACCGTCGCGCCCGGCGCCCGCTTCCCCGGCGGCCTCGGGTCTCGCCACGAGCGAACGCAGCCGCCGGGCCTGCGCGGCGCGCTCGAGCCGGAGCTGCTCCGGCGCGGCACGGTCCGCGGCCCCGCGAAGCAGGTCGAGCGTCTCACGCGAGGCGCCCGCGGGGGCGGCGAGGACCGCCTCGACGAGGTCGTCGACGGCGGCGTCGAGGTCGTCGCGCGGCACGACGAGCTGGACGAGGCCGAGGGCGCGCGCCTCGGCCGCCCCCACCTCGCGCCCGGTCAGGCACAGCTCGAGCGCGGCCGCCTCGCCGACCGCCCGCACGAGCGGGGCGGTGCCGGCGAGGTCGGGGACGAGCCCGAGCGAGGTCTCGGCCATGCGGAAGCGGGCGTCGTCGGCCGCGACCCTCACGTCGCACGCGAGCGCCAGCTGGAAGCCCGCCCCGACCGCGTGACCCTGCACGGCCGCCACGCTCAGCACGCCCGGGCGCCGCCAGCCGGTGAAGCCGCGCTGGTAGCCCTCGATCCGCGCGTCGAGCTCGGCGTCGGGCAGGGCCGCGAGGGCCGTGAGCTCCGGCCACACCGCCCGGTCCAGCCCGCTGCTGAACGACTCGCCGCGGCCGGCGACCACGACCACCCGCACCTCCGGCGGCAGGGTGTGCGCCGCCTCGGCCAGCGCCGACCACGTCGAGGGGGTCTGGGCGTTGCGCCGCTGGGGGCGGTCGAGCACGACCCGCAGCACCTCCGGGCGCGGGCGCTCGAGGACGACGCCGCTCACGCGCGGCCCGTCACGGGCCGGGGGTCACGAGCGGGCGGCCCCCCGGGTGGCCCCGCCCCGGCCGCGCAGCCGGACGTCGGACTCGCTGAGGACACGGTGCACGAAGCCGTACGACCGGCCCGTGCTCTCGGCGAGCGCGCGGATGCTGGCGCCCTGCTCGTACTCCTCGACCAGCCGCCGGGCCAGCTTCTCGCGATCGGCTCCCGTGACACGGGCGCCCTTCTTGATGTCGGCCACGTCCCCTCCCAGGCTCGGGTCCGTCCTCATCGTGGTGTCCGGCCTGCTCACCCGCCACCCGAGAGGAGCCCGCGCCCGCGGGCTGCTAGGCCAGCGCGACCAGCTCGCGGTAGTCGGTGCTCCACAGGTCCTCGTCGCCGTCCGGCAGGAGCAGGACGCGCTCGGGCTCCAGCGCGTCGACGGCGCCCTCGTCGTGGGTGACGAGCACGACGGCCCCCGCGTACCCGCGCAGCGCCCCGAGGACCTCCTCGCGGCTGGCGGGGTCGAGGTTGTTCGTGGGCTCGTCGAGCAGCAGCACGTTGGCCCCGGACACGACGAGCGTGGCGAGGGCGAGGCGTGTCTTCTCCCCGCCGGACAGCACCGACGCGGGCTTGTCGACGTCGTCCCCGCTGAAGAGGAACGAGCCGAGGACGGTCCGCACACGGGTGTCGTCGAGGTCGGGTGCCGCGGACCGCATGTTCTCCAGCACCGTGCGCGACGGGTCGAGGGTGTCGTGCTCCTGCGCGTAGTAGCCGAGCCGCAGGCCGTGCCCGGGCACGACCTCGCCGGTGTCGGGGGTCTCGGTGCCCGACAGCAGTCGCAGCAGCGTCGTCTTGCCGGCGCCGTTGAGGCCGAGGACCACGACGCGGCTGCCCCGGTCGATCGCGAGGGAGACGTCGGTGAAGACCTCGAGGGAGCCGTAGGAGCGGCTGAGGCCCTCCGCCGTCAGCGGCACGCGCCCGCACGGCACGGGGTCGGGGAAGCGGAGCGCCGCGACCTTGTCGGCCCGGCGGGTCTCCTCCAGCCCCTCCAGCAGCCGCTCGGCCCGGCGCACCATGTTCTGCGCGGCCACGGCCTTGGTCGCCTTCGCCCCCATCTTCGCCGCCTGCAGCTGCAGCGCCGACGCCTTCTTCTCGGCGTTCGCGCGCTCACGCCGGCGGCGGCGCTCGTCGAGCTCGCGCTGCTTGAGGTAGGCCGTCCAGCCCATCGAGTACACGTCGAGGACCGAGCGCTGCGCGTCGAGGTGCACGACCTGGGTGACGGTCTGCTCGAGCAGGCCGGTGTCGTGGCTGATGACGACGAAGCCGCCGGGCCACGTCGACAGCCGGTCCCGCAGCCACACGATGCTGTCGGCGTCGAGGTGGTTGGTCGGCTCGTCGAGCAGGAGCGTGTCGGCGCCGGAGAACAGGATGCGGGCGAGCTCGACGCGGCGCCGCTGCCCGCCGGACAGCGTGCCGATCGCCTGGTCGAGCTGGCGCGGCTGCAGCCCGAGGTTGCTCGCGATGCGCTCGGCCTCGCTCTCCGCCGCCCAGCCGCCCGCCGCCTCGAACTCGGCGTCGGCGCGCGCGTAGCGGTCCATCGCGCGCTGGCGGGTCGCGTCGTCGCCCTCGGCCATCTCCCGCTCCGCCTTGCGGAGCCGGCCGACGAGGGCGTCGAGGCCGCGCGCGGACAGGATGCGGGCACGCCCGGTCTGCTCGAGATCGCCGGTGCGGGGGTCCTGCGGCAGGTAGCCGATGCTCCCGCTGCGGGTGACGCTGCCGGCGGCGGGTGCGGCCTCCCCCGCGATGACCTTCGTGAGGGTCGTCTTGCCGGCGCCGTTGCGCCCGACCAGCCCGACCCGGTCGCCGGCGCCCACACGGAAGCTGGCGCCGGACACGAGCAGGCGCGCGCCCGCCCTGAGCTCGACGTCGTCGACGGAGATCACGAGGGGGCGCCCGGCGAGGAAGGAGTCAGCGTGGCCACGGCTGCTTCATCGTAGCGGCGGGCGGCGGGTACCTTCGCCGCCGTGACCTCCCCCGCCCCGGCCGACCCGCACGCCCCTCCGTCGTCGAGGACCGCGGGCCGCGACGTCGCGCTCGTCGCGGTGTTCGCGGCGCTGCTCACCGTGCTCGCCCTCGTGCCCGCGGTACCGGTCGGCTCCGCCGGGGTGCCCATCACCCTGCAGAGCCTCGGGGTGCTGCTCGCCGGCCTCGTGCTCGGGCCGTGGCGGGGCGTTGCCGCGGTCGCCGTCTACGTCGCCCTCGGCCTCTCCGGGCTGCCGGTCTTCGCGGGCGGCGTGGCCGGGCTCGGCGTCCTCGTCGGCCCGACGGCGGGCTACGTCCTCGCGTGGCTGCCCGCGACGTTCGTGACGGGCCTCGGCGCCGCGCTCGTACTGCGCCGCAGCCGCGGCCGCCTGCCCGGTCTCATCGCCGCCGGCGCCGTCGGTGGGGTGGCCATCACGTACCTCGGCGGGTGGATCGGGCTGCAGGTGAACCTCGGCCTCGGTCCGGGTGCTGCCTTCGTGGGTGGCGTCCTGCCGTACCTGCCGGGCGACGGGCTCAAGCTCGTCGTCGCGGCCTTCGTCGCCGCGAGCGTGCACCGGGCGTTCCCCGACGTGCTCGCCCGCCGGACGCCGGGGACCCTCGGGGCGGAGGCGTCCTGACTCTCACGGGCGACCGGGCGGGCGACCTGGCGCAGCCGTCGGTGGGGTCGCCCCAGGGGCACTCGGCTCCTCCTGAGGCGACCGCGAGGGCCTTCGCCCGCTTCGAGGCGGTCCGCCTCGTCGTGGACGGCCACGTGGTGCTCGACGGCGTCGACCTCGACCTCCGCGAGCAGCGGGTCGCGCTCGTCGGGGCGAACGGCTCGGGCAAGTCGACGCTGCTGCGCTGCCTCAACGCCCTCGTCGTACCGTCGTCCGGCCGGGTGGTGCTCGACCTTCCCGGGGTCGCGGGGCTGGACCCGGCCCGCTCCCCCGCCGCCGCCCGCACCGCCGTGGGGTTCGTCTTCACCGACCCCGACGCCCAGGTCGTGATGCCGACCCCCGCGGAGGACGTCGCGCTGTCGCTGCGCCGGCTGCGGCTGCCCCGCGCCCAGCGCGACGCCCGGGTCCGGGCCGCGCTCGACGCCGTCGGGCTCGGTGGGCGCGCCGACGTCGCCGTCGGTGAGCTGTCGAGCGGGCAGCGGCAGCTGCTCGCCGTCGCCGCCGTCCTCGCGACGGGCCCCCGGCTGCTCGTGCTCGACGAGCCGACGACGCTGCTCGACCGGCGCAACACGCGTCTCGTGCGGCGGACCGTCGACGCCCTCGACGTCCCCGTCGTCATGGCGACCCACGACCTCGAGCTCGCGGCGACGGCCGAGCGCGTGGTGGTCGTCGACGGCGGCCGCGTCGTGGCGGACGGGCCGCCCGGCCCGACCCTCGAGCGCTACCGGGCGCTCATGGACGCCGACCCGCCCGAGGGCGCGTGAGCATGCGGCGCCCGGCGCTCGTCCCGGCGTACCGGCCCGGGGGCACGCCGCTGCACCGGCTGCCGGCGGCGGTGGCGCTCGGAGCGCTCGCGGTCGCCGCCGTCGTGGTGGTGGCGGTGCGGGTCGACGGCCTGCTGCCCGCGGCCGCCCTGCCGCTCGGGGCCGCGGTGCTCGCGCTCGCGGTCGCCGGCCACGCGTGGGTGCGGACGCCGCCGCGGGTGTGGCGCGGGCTCGTGCTGCGTCTCGCGCCCGTCCTCGTGGTGCTCGGGGTCTACCAGGTGCTCGTCGGGGCGCCCGCGCGCGGGCTCGAGGTGGTCCTCGACCTGCTCGGGCTCGTGCTGCTCGCCGGGCTGGTGTCGGTGACCACCCCGACGGACCGGCTGCTCGACAGCGTGGCCTCGCTCGTCGCGCCACTGCGACGCGTGCCCGGCCTGCGCGCGCACCTGCACCCGGACCGGGTCGCGCTGACCCTCGCCCTCGCGGTCCGCAGCGTCGACGTGCTGTGGGACGTCGCGGTCCAGGCCCGCGACGCCGCCCGCGCACGCGGTCGCGGCCGCGACGTGCGCGCGCTCGTCACCCCGACCGTCGTCCGCGCGGTCGGCCACGCCCGCGCCACCGGCGACGCCCTCGCCGCCCGCGGCCTCGTCGACTGACCCCATCCGGGTTGTGGGACCCCCCCGCACCCACATCGGCCCCGACTGGGACCTTCTCCCCGCGCCTGGGGCCTTCTCCTACCGGCTGGGACGCCGTCGGGGTCCAGCAGCGCCTGCGACCCAGAAGACGTCCCACTCGTCGAGGGGCCGGGGCTGTGGCTGGGACGTTGCACGGCGACAGGGCGGGGGCGGGAGGCACTCGCGCCGTGCGCACAGGCGCCTGACGGGCGCGTCGTGCACAGCCTGCGCGGCCGCGGCCAGGGATGCGCGGGCAGGCGGACGAGGCTCGAAGGATGGACCGCCGCGACCTCTTCTCCACGCCTTTCCGCACCAGCGAGGCACTCGGGCTCGAGACACCGGACGCGCTGCGCGGCCCTCGCTACCGCCGCGTGCTCCACGGCGCCGTGCAGTCGGCCGCCCTGCCGATGACGCACGGCAGCCGCATCAGGGCGTTCCGCGCCGTCGACGGCGACGACCACGTGCTGCTGGGGCCGAGCGCGGCCTGGGCGCTCGGCGCACGCTTCGCGGAACCGGCGGAGGCAGTCGTGGTGGGCATCGACCGCCCCCACCGCATCCGACGTCGGGCCGAGGTCGTCCCCCATCTCGCGACCCTGCGTCCCGACGAGGTGGTCGACACGCCGCTCGGTCGCGCCACCGCTCCGTCGCGGACGGCGTTCGACCTCGCCCGCGGGACCGGCACGCGCGCCCTGCCGGCGGACACGAGGGTCGCGCGCGTCGACGCCCTCCTGCGCGCCACCGGGCTGCCCGCCGAGACGGCTCGCGCCGACCAGCACCGCTGGCGCGGGCTCCGCGACGTGCGCTCCGCCCGGGAGGTGCTCGCCGAGGTCGAGGACGGCGTCGACTCGTTCCGCGAGACGCGTCTGCGCCTGCTCGTCGTGCGCGCGGGGCTGCCCCGCCCGCGTACCCAGTGCCCGGTGCACCTGCACGGCAGGCGCGTCGCCCGCCTGGACCTCGGGTGGGAGGAGCTCCGGGTCGGCTGCGAGTACGACGGCGCCGTGCACGACGACCCGCGTCAGTACGTGGTGGACCGCGCCCGGCACAACGACATCCGACTGGCCGGCTGGCTCGTGCTCCAGGTGGACCGGACGATGATGCGGCGGCCGGAACGTGTCGTCGACGCCCTCACGGCACTCATGCGTCAGCAGGTGGCCGCCGGTGTGGGACGTCCGCGCAGCGAGTAGGACGTCCTCGGGGTGGCTTGGCCGCTGCGAGCCCGATGACGTCCCAGTCGGGCGGGAGAGGTCCCAGGCGTGCCGAGAAGGTCCCAGCCGCGCGGGAGGGGTCCCGGTCGCGCGCGGCTCAGGCGTCGTGGACGGTGACCCGGACGGCGAGGACCCGCAGGGCCAGCTCGTCGAGGTCGGCGCGGCGCGGCTCGCCGACCTCGAGCGGGCCGAGGCGGGGCAGGTCCGCGGCGGGCGAGGCGTCGAGGACGCCGTCGACGAGACCGCGGTCGCCGGCGACCGCCACCCCGACGGGTGCGACGGGCAGCGCCGCGGCGAGGACGCCGCGCAGCACGTCGCCGGCGTCGCGCGCGAGCTTGTCGGCCTGGTTGCCGCGGCGGCGGGCGAAGCGCTGCTGCGACCACCCGCCCGCGGCGGTGGAGCCCTGCACGTAGCGGCGGCCGACCTTGGCCGCGAGCACCCGGCCGTCCCGCACCACCGCCACGCCGTAGCCGCCGCGGCGGGCGGCGACCACGAGCAGCGGGACGGACACCGAGGCGGCCGAGGCCAGGTGCGCGGCGACGGCGGAGGCGTCGACGGCACCGGACGACGACGCCCAGCCGTCGGGCCGGAGCAGCCGCAGGAGCGCCGAGCCGCCCTCGGCGGGCGTGAGCAGCAGGCCGTCCTCGACCGCCCGCGCCGTCACGGCGCCGTCGCGCGCGGCGACGTAGCGCCCGACCCAGCCGACGACTCGGCCCGGTGCCACCTCGAGGAACCGGCTCGCGGCGGGCGAGGCGGTCACGGGCGGCACCGGGCCGGGGCCGGGCGCTCGGTGGGCGTCAGGAAGGGCTCAGACGTTGAACGACAGCGCGCGCAGCTGCTCGCGACCGTCGTCGGTGATCTTCTCCGGGCCCCACGGCGGCATCCACACCCAGTTGATGGTCGCCGAGGCGGCCAGCGGGGCGAGGGCGTTGCGGGTCTGGTCCTCGATGACGTCGGTGAGCGGGCAGGCCGCGCTCGTGAGCGTCATGTCGAGCACGACGTTGCGCTGCGGGTCCACGTGGATGCCGTAGACGAGCCCGAGGTCGACGACGTTGATGCCGAGCTCGGGGTCGACCACGTCGCGCATGGCCTCCTCGATGTCGGCGACGTCGACGGGCGTCTGCGGGGTCTCGGTCATGGCTGGCTCCTCAGGCGTTCGCGGTGACGAAGCGGTCGTAGCCCTCGTTCTCCAGGCGCTCGGCGAGCTCCGGACCGCCCTGCTCGGCGATCCGGCCGTCGACGAACACGTGAACGAAGTCGGGCTTGATGTAGCGGAGGATCCGCGTGTAGTGCGTGATGAGCAGCACGCCGAGACCGAGCTCGGAGCGGACGTCGTTGACGCCCTCGCTCACGATGCGCAGCGCGTCGACGTCGAGGCCGGAGTCGGTCTCGTCGAGCACGGCGATCTGCGGCTTGAGCAGCTTCATCTGGAGGATCTCGTGACGCTTCTTCTCGCCGCCGGAGAAGCCCTCGTTGACGTTGCGGGAGGCGAAGGCCGGGTCGATCTTGAGCCCCTCCATCGCCTCGCGGACCTCCTTGACCCAGTGCCGCAGCACCGGCGCCTCGCCGGAGACCTCGGTCTTGGCGGTGCGGAGGAAGTTCGACACCGACACCCCGGGGACCTCGACGGGGTACTGCATGGCGAGGAAGAGGCCGGCGCGGGCGCGCTCGTCGACGGACATCCCCAGGACGTCCTCGCCGTCGAGCAGGACGGACCCGCTCGTCACCTCGTACTTCGGGTGCCCGGCGATGGAGTACGCGAGCGTCGACTTGCCGGAGCCGTTGGGGCCCATGATCGCGTGGGTCTCCCCCGAGCGGACCGTGAGGTCGACGCCCTTGAGGATCTCCTTGGCCTCGCCGTCGGCGGTGATGCTGACGTGCAGGTCGCGGATCTCGAGAGTGGTCATCGTGTGGGGTTCCTCGTTCTCAGCTGGCGGGGGCGGGGGTGGGCTCGGGCACCTCGGCGAGGGCCTCGTCGGACAGCCGGCGCTCGACGACCTCGAGCAGCCGCGTCTCGACCTCCTCGATGCCGATCTTCTGGAGGATCTCGGCGAAGAAGCCGCGCACGACGAGGCGGCGCGCCTGCACGGGCGTGATGCCGCGCGCCTGCAGGTAGAACAGCTGCTCGTCGTCGAAGCGTCCCGTGGCCGAGGCGTGCCCGGCGCCCTCGATCTGCCCGGTCTCGATCTCGAGGTTCGGCACCGAGTCCGCGCGCGCCCCGTCGGTGAGGACGAGGTTGCGGTTGAGCTCGTAGGTGTCGATGCCCTCGGCCTCCTTGCGGATGAGCACGTCGCCCACCCACACGGTGTGCGCGCCCTCGCCCTGCAGGGCGCCCTTGTACCGGACGTCGGAGGTGCACGAGGGCTGGCTGTGGTCGACGAACAGCCGGTGCTCGAGGTGCTGGCCGGCGTCGGCGAAGTACAGGCCGAGGCACTGCGAGGTGGCCCCAGGGCCGGTGAAGTCGACGTTCACGTCGAGGCGCACGAGGTCGCCGCCCAGGGAGACCGCGATGTGGCGGAACGTGGCGTCGCGGCCGAGGACGGCGTCGTGCTGGCCCACGTGCACGGCCGTGTCGTCCCACGACTGCAGGGACACGAGGATGACGTCGGCGGAGTCGCCGACCCGGATGCCGACGGTCCCGGCGAAGGCCGCGTCGCCGGTGTGGTCGAGCACGACGGTCGCCTTCGAGAACGCGCCGACGTCGACCACGAGGTCGACGGCGCCGCGACCGCCCGTGCCGCGCAGGTCGACGTGCACGGGCTCGGCGAGCGACGTCTCGGCCGGCACGGAGACCGTGCGCCGCACCGCGGCCGAGGCCGCGGCCACGACGGCCGCCCGGTCGCCCGGCCGGGCGACGGTCTCCTCGGGCCCGTGCTCGCGCACGGACACGGCCTCGTCGTCGGTGCGGACCTCGACGCCGACCCCGCCCGCCTCGGCGGCGGGCACGACGTCGAACAGCGCGCGCACGCGGTGCAGCGGCGTGAAGCGCCACTCCTCCTCGCGACCGGTCGGGACCGCGAAGTCCTCGACGTCGCGCGAGCGGACGCGGTCGGCGCGGCTGACCTCCGGCACCGTGGTGTCGAGGACGGAGCGCACGCTGTCGGCGCCCGCGTCCCCCTTCGCGCCGGGCGCCGGCGTGCCGGCGACGACCTCGGGCGCTCCTGACATGACCTCCGTCGTCACCCGACGGCCCCTTCCATCTGCAGCTCGATGAGCTTGTTCAGCTCGAGGGCGTACTCCATGGGCAGCTCGCGCGCGACGGGCTCGATGAAGCCACGGACGATCATCGCCATGGCCTCGCTCTCCGGCATGCCGCGCGACATGAGGTAGAAGAGCTGGTCCTCGGAGACCTTCGAGACGGTCGCCTCGTGGCCCATCCGCACGTCGTCCTCACGGACGTCGACGTAGGGGTAGGTGTCGGAGCGGCTGATCTGGTCGACCAGCAGCGCGTCGCACAGCACGGTGCTCGCGCTGTGGTGGGCGCCCTCGAGCACCTGCACGAGACCGCGGTAGGACGTGCGCCCGCCGCCGCGCGCGATCGACTTCGACACGATCGAGCTCGACGTGTGCGGCGCCGCGTGCACCATCTTGGCGCCCGCGTCCTGGTGCTGGCCCTCGCCGGCCATCGCGATCGACAGCGTCTCGCCGCGGGCGTGCTCGCCCATGAGGAAGACCGCCGGGTACTTCATCGTGACCTTGGAGCCGATGTTGCCGTCGATCCACTCCATGGTCGCGCCGGCCTCGGCCACCGCGCGCTTGGTCACGAGGTTGTACACGTTGTTCGACCAGTTCTGGATCGTCGTGTAGCGGACGCGGGCGCCCTTCTTCACGACGATCTCGACGACCGCGGAGTGCAGCGAGTCGGACTGGTAGATCGGGGCGGTGCAGCCCTCGACGTAGTGCACGTACGAGCCCTCGTCCGCGATGATCAGCGTCCGCTCGAACTGGCCCATGTTCTCGGTGTTGATGCGGAAGTACGCCTGGAGCGGGATCTCGACGTGCACCCCGGGCGGCACGTAGATGAACGACCCGCCCGACCACACGGCGGAGTTCAGCGCGGCGAACTTGTTGTCGCCGACCGGGATCACGGAGCCGAAGTACTCCTTGAACAGCTCCGGGTGCTCCTTGAGCGCGGTGTCGGTGTCGAGGAAGACGACACCCTGCTTCTCGAGCTCCTCGTTGATCTTGTGGTAGACGACCTCGGACTCGTACTGCGCGGCGACGCCGGCGACGAGGCGCTGCTTCTCCGCCTCGGGGATGCCGAGCCGGTCGTAGGTCGCGCGGATGTCCTCGGGCAGGTCGTCCCAGGTCTGCGCCTGCTGCTCCGTCGACTTCACGAAGTACTTGATGTTGTCGAAGTCGATGCCGGTGAGGTCGGAGCCCCACGCGGGCATCGGCTTGCGGCCGAACATCGCCAGGCCCTTGAGCCGCAGCCTGAGCATCCACTCCGGCTCGCCCTTGCGCGCGGAGATGTCGCGGACGACGTCCTCGGACAGGCCGCGGCGCGCGCTGGAGCCGGCGACGTCGGAGTCCGACCAGCCGAACTGGTAGCGCCCGATGGACTCGAGCTCGGCCTGGGTGGCCTCCGGGACCGGCGAGCCCGTGGTGGGCTGCACGGGCTGTGTGGTCTCGGGGTGCGTGGTCATGGGGTGTCCTTCCTGACAGCAGGCGTGGGGACGAAGGTCGTGCAGACGTGCTCGCCGTGGGCGATGGTCGCCAGGCGCTGGACGTGGACCCCGAGGAGCTCGGAGAAGGTGCGGGTCTCGGCCTCGCACAGCTGCGGGAAGCGGGCGGCGACCGCGTGCACGGGACAGTGTCCCTGACACAGCTGCACCCCGCCGACCGGGCTCGCCCCGTCGGGACGGGCCAGCGGCGACACGGCGACGGTCCGGGCGCTGGCCGCGAACCCGTCCGCGGACAGCTGGCGCGCCAGGGCGCGGGCCCGCTCCCGCGGGTCGGGACCCGCGGCCTCGATCACCGGGCGGTAGCGCTCGGCGAGCTCGCCGAAGCGGCGCTCGGCGAAGGCGCGGACCGCGGGCTCGCCGAGCTCGTCGGCGAGGTACTCCAGCGCGGCCACCGCGAGCTCGTCGTACAGCCCGGGCGCCTGCGCCTGCCCCCGCTCGGTGGCGACGTACACGCGAGCCGGCCGGCCGCGCCGACCCGTGGCACGCGCGGAGCGCGCCTCGATGAGGCCGTCGTCGCTCAGCGCCTCGAGGTGGCGCCGCACGGCGGCCGGCGTCACGCCGAGCCGGGCGGCCAGCGCGGCCGCGGAGACGGGACCGTGCTCGAGGACGGCGGCGAACACCCGGTCGCGAGGGGCGTCGGTCCCCTCCCGCGGCGTCTCGCCGGCCGCGCGCGGCGCGACCTCGTCCGTGATTTGCACACACCCAGCATGACGTAATTCGGGCCCGATCTCCAATCGTCCGCGGCCCGGGCACGCCACCGTACGATCGGGGCCGTGCGCGCCGAGCCGACGACCCCTGGCTCCCCGGCCGCCGTCGTCGTGCAGGCGCTCCGACGGGTCCACCCCGTCCGCCGCGGCGGGCTGCGGCGCCCCCGCGCGACCGGCCCCGTCGTCGCCCTGGACGGGGTCGACGTCACGGTGCGCGCGGGCGAGGTCGTCGCCCTGTGCGGCCCGAACGGCGCGGGCAAGACGTCGCTGCTGGACTGCGTGACCGGCGCACGCCGGCCGGACGGGGGCACCGTGCGGGTGCTCGGGGCCGACCCCCACCGCGCCGGTCCCGACGTGCGGGCGCGCACGGGCGTCGTGCTCGCGGACCTCGGGCTTCCGCTCGCGGCCCGGGCGGGCGAGGTGCTGCGCCACCACGCCGCGCTGCACCGCGACCCGCGCCCGACCGGCGCGCTGCTGGACGCGCTCGGCCTCGGCGGCCTCGCCGGGCGCGGCCTGCGTCGGCTGTCCAGCGGGGAGCGCCAGCGTCTCGCCGTGGCGTGCGCGCTCGTGGGACGACCCGACGTCCTCGTCATGGACGAGCCGACCGCGGCGCTGGACCCCGAGGGCCGGCGTGCGGTTCTCGACCTCGTCGCGGCGGCCGCGGCGGGCGGCACGGCCGTCCTGTGGTCGTCGCACACCCTCGCCGACGTCGAGCGCGCCGCCGACCGGGTCGTGGTCCTCCACGAGGGGCGGGTGCTCGCCGACGGCGCCCCCGGGGAGGTGACGGGCGAGGAGGTCGTCCGCTTCGAGGCGCCCCCGGGCGCCGCGACCGACGCGCTGCTCGCAGCCCTCGGGCCCGGGGCGGTCCTGGCGGAGCCCCGGCCGGGCTGCTTCGAGCTGCGCGGCGCGGTCGACCCCGCCGACCTCGTGAGCATCGCCTCCTGGCAGGCCGGTCACGGCGCCCGCGGCGGGATCGCCGTCGGCCGGCCGTCTCTGGAGGAGCTCGTGCTGCGCCTCGGCGACGAGCGGCGCCGCGCGGGCGGGCCCGCCGCCGTGAGGCGCGCGTCGTGACCGTCGCGCACCACCAGGACGCGACGGGTGGCGCCGCCGGGCACCGGGGCGCCGGCCCGGCCCCGCTGCACCGTCGCGTCCTCGCCCAGGCGGCGTGGGAGCTGCGGGCGGTGCTGCGCAACGGCGAGCAGCTGCTCGTCACCTTCGTCCTCCCGCTCGGGGTGCTCCTCGGCGTGGCCCGCTCGGGGGTGCCGGACCTGTCGCCGCTGCCCCAGGCGCAGGCCGCGTGGGCCGGCGCCCTCGGCGTCGCGGTGGTGTCGTCCGCCTTCACCGGCCAGGCCATCGCCTACGGCTTCGACCGCCGGGGCGGGGTGCTCCGCCTCCTCGCGGCGAGCCCGCTCGGGCGGGGCGGCCTGCTGGCGGGGCGTGCGCTCGCCGTGCTGGCGGTCGTCGCGCTGCAGGTCGTCCTGCTGTCCCTCACCGCGGTGGCGGTCGGGGTGCCGCTGCCGCCCGCGTCGGTCGCGGCCGCCCTGCCGGCCCTCGTGGCCGGCACCGCCGCGGCGCTCGCCGCGGGGCTGCTGCTCGCCTCCCTCGTCCGGCCCGAGGGGGTCCTCGCCCTCGCGAACCTGCTGTGGGTGGCGGTCCTCGTCGCGGGCGGGCTCGTGCTGCCCGCCGAGCGGGTGCTCGGGGCGACGGCCGGGGCGGCGGTCGCCTGGTCGCCGACGGGCGCGCTCGGCACGGCGCTGCGGACGGCGGCGACCGACGGGACCGTGGCCGCGTACCCGGTCCTCGCGCTGCTCGGGTGGGCGGTGCTGCTCGGGTGGCTCGCCCGCCGCTCGCTGCGCTGGGACTGACCGCGCCACGTCGGGGCCGGGCGGGTGCATCCGGAGCGCGTGCCGCCGCGGTAGCAGGGGTGTCAGTGACCACGAGGTCACCGGTCGACGCCCTCGGGGGCGCCGTGGCCGGCCGACACCGACCGAAGGGACCACCCATGCGGACTGTCCTCGCTGCCTCCGGTGCAGCGCTCCTGCCCCTCGCCTTCGCCGCCCCGGCGGCCGCGTCGGGCTCCGACGACGCCCAGGTCGCCGTCTTCCACGGCGTGCCGGGCCTCACCGTCGACGTGTACGCCAACGGCGACGTGCTGCTCGAGGACTTCGAGCCCGGCACCATCACCGACCCCGTCGAGCTGCCCGCCGGCTCCTACGAGCTGGAGGTGTTCCCGGCCGGCGCCGACGCGGAGGCGGAGGACCCGGCCATCTCCGCGACCGCCGACGTGCCCGCGGGCGCGAACATCACGGTCGCCGCGCACCTCGACGAGGGCGGCACGCCGACGCTCACGCCGTTCGTCAACGACGTCTCGGGCCTCGACGCCGGCGACGCGCGCCTCACGGTCCGGCACACGGCCGCGGCGCCCGCCGTCGACGTGCGCGCCGGCGGCGACCCCGTCATCGAGGGGCTGACCAACCCGAACGAGGAGACCCTCGAGCTGCCCGCCGGCTCGGTGAGCGCCGACGTCGTGCTCGCGGGCACCGACACGGTGGCGATCGGCCCCGCGGACCTCGACCTGGCCGAGGGCGTGAGCACGATCGTGTACGCGTGGGGCTCGGCCGAGGACGAGAACCTCGCGCTCGCCGTCCAGACCATCGACGGCCTGGAGAGCAGCCCGTCCGGCGTCCCGTCCGGGACCGGCGGTCTCGTGTCCGACGCCCTGCCGTGGCAGCTCGCGCTCGTCGGCGTCCTCGGCGCCGGGACCGTGCTCGTCCTCGGTGGTCGCGCGGTGCGCGCCTCGCGCGACTGACCGTCCCGCCGGTGGGGGCCGTCGACCCGCGGCCCCCGCCGGCACCTACCCTTCTCCACGCCCGCTGCCCCGAGCGGGTCCCCCGGCCGAACCGTGATGCCCCCGGAGCGCCCCGTGACCACCCCTGCCCCCACCTCCCGCCGCCGCGCCCTGCGCGGCTGGCTCGTGGTCGTGGCGGCGGCGCTCGCGGTCGGCCTGGCCGGCCCGGTGGCCTGGTGGGTCACCCGCCCTGCCCCCGACGCGGGGACCTCCCTCGCCGAGCTGCGCGCGGCCGGAGCCCAGGGCGCCGACGCGCCCGCGCCGACCCGGCCCGCGACCGCCGGCCCCGCCGAGGAGCCCGCCGAGGAGCCCGCCGAGGAGCCCGCCGACCCGACGGTGCCAGCGCCCGGACGGCCCGACGGCGCGGCGGAGGACCCCCGGCCCGGCGCGGTCCCCCGGTACGGCCCGGTCGCGGTCCGCGACGCCGCCGTCGGGTCGCTCACGGTCGACGCGCCGCCCGCGCCGGTCCGCCTGCAGGTGCCGGACCTCGGCATCGACGCCGCCGTCGAGCCGGTGGGCGTGCAGGACGACGGGGCGATGGTCGTCCCCGCCGAGGTCGCCTCGGTGGGCTGGTACCGGTACGGCCCTGCCCCGGGCGCCGAGGCCGGGCACGCCGTCCTCGCCGGTCACGTCGACACCATCGCGCAGGGCGAGGGGGCGCTGTTCCCGCTGCGCGAGGTGGCCGTCGGCGCGCGGGTCACCGTCACCGACGCCTCCGGCACCGCCCACGACTACGAGGTCGTGGGACGCGAGACCATCACGAAGGACGTCCTGCCGGTCGACGAGATCTTCGCGCGCGACGGCGAGCACGCCCTCGTCGTCGTGACGTGCGGTGGCCCGTACCTGCCCGACACCCGCCGCTACCGCGACAACGTCGTCGTGACGGCCGTCCCGGTCGGGGCCGGCGCGTGAGGGCGCTGCGCCACGCGGGACGCGGGCCGGCCGGGCCCGCCCCGGGGCACCACGCCGGTCCGGCCGAGATGTCGCCGCGCCCGACCCGCCCTAGCCTCGTCCTCGTGGAGCCTGCGACACCACGGCACGGCCGGCCCGACGTCGGGGACGGGGGCGACCCGCACCGCGACCCCGCCGCCCCGAACGGCACCCGGCTGCGCGCCGACGACGTCGCCGCCATGGGCGACGACGAGCTCGGGAACGCCTTCGCGGCCGGCCACGAGCAGGCGCTCGCCGAGGCGTACACGCGCTGGGCGGGCCTCGTGCACGGCATCAGCCTGCGTGCGCTCGCGGACCGCCAGGACGCCGAGGACGCGACCCAGCAGGTCTTCGTGCGCGCGTGGCGCGGCCGCGACACCTACGACCCGCGCCGCGGCACCCTCGCGGGCTGGCTGATCGGCATCTCCCGCCACGTCACCGCCGACGTGTGGCACCAGCGCGCCCGGCTCGCCCGCCAGGCCGAGGCCGCCCGCGCCGTCGTCGGACCCGCGACCGTGCCGGCCGCCGCCCTGCCGGAGCAGGCGGTCGAGCGCCTCGCCGTGCTCGACGCCCTCGCCGAGGTCGAGCAGCCCGCGCGGGGCGTCGTCGAGCTCGCGTTCTTCCACGACCTCACCCACAAGCAGATCGCCGAGCGGCTCGGTATGCCGCTCGGGACCGTCAAGAGCCACATCCGCCGGAGTCTGCTGCGGCTGCGCGACAGCCTGGAGGTGGCCCGTGCGGCCACATCCTGACGAGGGCACCCTCGCGCTGCACGCCCTCGGGGAGCCGGCCCTCACCGGCGAGGATGTCGAGCACGTCCGCGGCTGCGCCGAGTGCACGCGCACCGTCGAGGAGCTCTCCCGGACGGTCGACGTGGTCCGCGGGCCCCGCGCGCGCGACCTCGACGCGGTCGAGGTGCCGGACCGGGTCTGGGACGGGGTCGCGGCCGGGCTGGGCCTGTCCCCCGACGTGCGTCCCGCGTCGGCGCGCGTACCCGCGCCCGCCGGCCTGCTCGAGGGCCCCGCCGACGTGGCGGACCTCGCGGCCGCCCGGTCGCGGCGGCCCGGGTGGGGCCTGCTCGCCGTCGCGGCGGCCGGGCTCGTCGTGGGCGCGGCGGGCACCCTGCTCGTCACCGGCCTGCCGGGGGGCGACCCCGAGCCCGAGACCGCCCAGCTCGCGGCCGCCGACCTCGTCGAGTTCGGGTCGGGCGAGGGCACGGGGGCGAACGGCTCCGCCGTCCTCGTCGCCGCGGCGGCGCCCGCGGTCGACGACGGCGCGGGCCTGGGCGAGCGGACGCTCCTGCAGGTGCAGCTGGACGGGCTGCCCGACACGGGCCAGGACTTCCTCGAGGCGTGGCTCATCGACGCCGACTCCGGCGCCATGGTGTCGCTCGGGCCGGTGCCGCTGGCGACGGCCGGGTCCGCGACCGCCGACCTGTTCGTGCCGCCGGGGCTCGACGTCGGCCGCTTCAGCCTCGTCGACGTGTCGAGCGAGCCGCCGGACGGCGTCCCCACGCACTCCGGGGCGAGCCTCGTGCGGGGCACGCTCGAGCTCTGACGACGCGCCCGCCCCGGTTCGGGGAGGGGCGCCGCGGCCGCCTATCCTGGCCGCATGCCCACCGCCCGCCGGCGCGTCCCCCGCGCCGTCACCGCCGTGGTGGTCGTCAACCTCGTGTGCCAGGTCGGCATCGTCGTGACGGGCGGCCTCGTGCGCCTCACCGGCTCGGGCCTCGGCTGCCCGACGTGGCCGGAGTGCGTGCCGGGCTCGATCGTCCCGCTGGAGGAGCAGGCGCTGGGCCTGCGCCCGTACATCGAGTTCGGCAACCGGCTGCTCACCGGCGTCCTCGGCGTGGCGGCCCTCGCCGTCCTCGTGCTGCTCCTCGTGTTCCGCCGCAGGCTGTGGGGCTACGGCGCCGCCGTGCTCGCCGGGACGGCGTTCCAGGCGGTGCTCGGCGGCATCACGGTCCTCACCGGTCTGCACCCGGCCACCGTCGCGGCGCACTTCCTCGTCTCGGGCGTGCTCGTGGCAGTGAGCACCGTGCTGCTGCTGCGCCTGCACGAGCCGGACGGCCCGCGCCGCCCGCTCGTGCCGCGCGCGCTGCACGTGCTCACCGCCCTGCTCGTCGCGGCCGGCGCCGCGACGGTCGTGCTCGGCACCGTCGTGACCGGGACGGGCCCGCACTCCGGCGACGCCGAGGTGCCCATCCGCTTCGACCTCGACTTCCGGACGGTGTCGGTCCTTCACGCGGAGTCCGTCGTGCTGTTCGTGGGGCTGCTCGTGGGTCTGCTCGCCGGCCTGCACGCCGTCGGCGCCCGCCGCGCGCTCCTCACCCGCGCCTGGGTGCTCCTCGGGGTCACGCTCGCGCAGGGCGGGCTCGGCTGGCTGCAGTACGCGCTCGGCCTGCCGCGGGCCCTCGTGAGCCTGCACATGCTCGGGGCCTGCCTGCTCGTGGTCGCGCTCGCCGTCCTCGTCGTGGGGCTGCGGTCCAGGACGGCGGCCGGCCCGGCGCCCGTGCCCGCCGCGCGCGACGACGCCCGTGAGCTGGTCGGCTCGTGACGGCCCGCACGGACGCCGCCCTGCCCGACCCCACCACCCGGCCCGCGAGCCGGCCCGTCGACGAGGCCATGAACGCGGAGCCGGCCGGCCCGCCCGCCGCCGACGCACCGCGCCGCAGCCGGGCCGCGGCCTACCTCGCCCTCACCAAGCCGAGGATCATCGAGCTGCTGCTCGTCACGACCGTCCCGACGATGGTCCTCGCGGCGGGTGGCCTGCCGGACTGGCGGGTGCTGCTCGCGACCCTCGTCGGCGGCAGCCTCGCCGCGGGCAGCGCGAACACCCTCAACCAGGTCGCCGACCGCGACATCGACGCCGTCATGGTCCGCACCCGCGGCCGCCCGATCGTGACGGGCGAGATCTCACCGCGCGCCGCGTCCGTCTTCGGCGTCGTCCTCGGCGCGCTCAGCGTCGCCGTGCTGTGGCTAGGGGCGACCCCTCTCGCGGCCGGGCTGGCCGTCGCGGCCGTGCTGTTCTACGCCGTCGTCTACACGCTGCTGCTCAAGCGGCGCACGTCGCAGAACATCGTGTGGGGCGGGGCCGCGGGCTTCATGCCCGTGCTCATCGGCTGGGCGGCCGTCACGGGCTCGCTCGCGTGGGCGCCGCTCGTGCTCGCCGGGATCATCTTCTTCTGGACGCCGCCGCACTACTGGCCGCTGTCCATCCGCTACCGCGAGGACTACGCGCGCGCGGACGTCCCGATGCTGCCCGTGGTCGGCTCCCCGCGCTCGCTCGCGTGGCAGACCGTCGCCCACACCGTCGCGATGGTCGCGTGCAGCCTGCTGCTCGTCCCCGTCGCGGGCATGGGCGCCGTCTACACCGTCACCGCCGTCGCGGCCGGGGCCGTGTTCGGCGCCTCGGTGCTGCGCCTCGCCGCCCAGCTGCGCCGGAGCACGGCCGTGGGGCAGGCGGTGCGCCCCATGCAGGTGTTCCACCTGTCCATCACGTACCTGTCGGTCGTCTTCCTCGCCGTCGCGGTCGACCCCTTCCTCTTCTGAGCCCGCCGGCCCGAGCCGCCGGCGGGACCGCCCGCTGCCGGCGGCCCGATCCGCCGCAGGAGGTTGCCTCGGCCGGTACCGGGGTACGGACCCCGTGGGCCACCCCGGTGCCCGGTCACTAGGGTTGCCACGCCGGCCGACGCGGCCCCGATGCCCACGGACCGCGCGGCCCCCGCACGCCAGCACCGAGAGCCCGGCGGCGCGACCGTCGTCGGAGACAACGAGGGGTCATGCGACCCGGACGGAGCACGCCGTGAGCGACAGCAGCAGCACCCCCGTGTCCGCCACTTCCGACACCGACCGGCTGCAGTGGGACGAGCTCGACGACCGGGCGGTCGACACCGCCCGCGTCCTCGCCGCCGACGCGGTGCAGAAGGTGGGCAACGGCCACCCGGGCACCGCGATGAGCCTGGCCCCGCTCGCCTACCTCCTGTACCAGCGCGTCATGGAGCACGACCCCGCCGACCCGGCGTGGACCGGCCGCGACCGCTTCGTGCTGAGCGCCGGGCACTCCAGCCTCACGCAGTACGTCCAGCTGTACCTGTCCGGCTACGGCCTGGAGCTCGACGACCTCCGCGCGCTGCGGACGTGGGGCTCGAAGACCCCCGGTCACCCCGAGTACCGCCACACCGCCGGGGTCGAGACGACCACCGGCCCGCTCGGCCAGGGCCTCGCCACCGCGGTCGGCATGGCGGTCGCGGCCCGCCGTGAGCGCGGCCTGCTGGACCCCGACGCACCCCGGGGGCAGTCGCCGTTCGACCACTCGATCTTCGTCATCGCCTCCGACGGCGACATCCAGGAGGGCGTCACGTCGGAGGCGTCGAGCTTCGCCGGGCACCAGGAGCTCAGCAACCTCGTCGTCATCTACGACCAGAACGAGATCTCCATCGAGGACGACACCGACATCGCGATGTCCGAGGACACCGCGGCGCGCTACGAGGCCTACGGCTGGCACGTGCAGACGGTCGACTGGCGGGGCAGCCGGGAGTCCGAGGCCGGCTACACCGAGGACGTGCCCGAGCTGTACCGCGCGCTGCAGGCCGCCAAGGCCGACCCGCGCCCGTCGCTCGTCGTGCTCCGCACCGTCATCGCCTGGCCCGCGCCCAACCTGCAGGACACCGGCAAGTCGCACGGGTCCGCGCTCGGCGACGACGAGGTCCGTGCGGTCAAGGAGCTGCTCGGCATGGACCCCGACGCGACCTTCGCCGTCGCCGACGACGTCCTCGCCCACGCCCGCGCGGTCAAGCAGCGCGGCGCCGACCTCCACGCCGCGTGGAGCGAGCGGTTCACGGCGTGGCGGCAGGCGAACCCCGAGCGCGCGGCGCTGCTGGACCGCATGTCGGGCCGGCAGCTGCCCGAGGGCTGGGCCGACTCGGTCCCCTCGTTCGAGCCCGGGAAGAAGGTCGCGACCCGCGCCGCCTCCGGCGACGTGCTCACGGCCCTCGCCGACGTCCTGCCCGAGCTGTGGGGCGGATCGGCCGACCTCGCCGGCAGCAACAACACGACCATGGAGGGCGAGCCGAGCTTCGTGCCGTCCCACCGCGGCACGAAGAAGTTCCCCGGCGACGAGTACGGCCGCACGCTCCACTTCGGCATCCGCGAGCACGCGATGGGCGCGATCCTCAACGGCATCGCGCTGCACGGCGGCACGCGGCCGTACGGCGGCACCTTCCTCGTCTTCAGCGACTACATGCGCCCCGCCGTCCGGCTCGCCGCGCTCATGGGCCTGCCCGTGACGTTCGTCTGGACGCACGACTCCATCGGCCTCGGCGAGGACGGCCCCACGCACCAGCCCGTGGAGCACCTCGCCGCGCTGCGGGCGGTCCCGGGGCTCAGCGTGGTCCGGCCGGCCGACGCGAACGAGACCGCCGTCGCGTGGCGGTCGGTGCTCGAGCGGGCCAAGCCCGTCGGGCTCGCGCTGTCCCGGCAGGGCCTGCCCGTGCTGGACCGGACCGACGGGACCGGCAGCGCCGACGGCACCGCCCGCGGCGCCTACGTGCTGCGCGAGGCGGCCGGCCTCGCCGACGGCGCGCTGCCCGACGTGCTGCTGCTGGCCACGGGCTCGGAGGTGCAGGTCGCGCTCGACGCGCAGGAGCTGCTCGCCGGGCAGGACGTGCGCGCCCGCGTGGTGAGCGTGCCGAGCATGGAGTGGTTCGCCCAGGAGGACGCGTCGTACCGGGAGTCGGTCCTGCCACCCGCCGTCCGGGCGCGCGTCTCGGTCGAGGCCGGCATCTCCATGCCCTGGCAGGGCCTCGTCGGCGACGCGGGCCGCTGCGTGTCGCTCGAGCACTTCGGCGCCTCGGCCGACGCCGAGACGCTGTTCCGCGAGTTCGGCTTCACCCCCGAGGCGGTCGCCGAGGCCGCCCACGACAGCATCGCCGCCGCCCGCGCGGAGGTGCGCGGCAGCTGAGCACACCCCGGGGCGGCGCCCGCGCCGCCCCGGGGTCGCACGTCGACGCACCGCCAGCCCGAACCGAGGAGGACCACCGTGAGCAGCACTCCCCCCACCGTCGCCGAGCCCGTGGCCGCACTCAGCCGCCACGGCGTGTCGGTCTGGCTCGACGACCTGTCCCGTGACCTCGTCCGCAGCGGCGACCTCGCGGGTCTCGTCGGGCGCGGCGTCGTCGGCGTCACGAGCAACCCGACCATCTTCGCCTCGGCGCTGGCCAAGGGCACCGCCTACGAGGAGCAGGTGCGCGAGCTCGTCGGGCAGGGCGCGTCGGTCGAGGAGGCCGTCACCGCCCTCACGACCACCGACGTGCGCGAGGCGTGCGACGTCCTCGCCGACGTGTACACGGCCACGGACGGGCGCGACGGCCGGGTCAGCCTCGAGGTCGACCCGCGCCTCGCGCACGACACGGCCGCCACCATCGAGCAGGCGAAGGCCCTCGCCGCGACGGTCGACCGGCCCAACCTCATGATCAAGATCCCGGCGACGGTCGAGGGCCTGCCGGCCGTCACCGCCGTCCTCGCCGCGGGGATCAGCGTCAACGTCACCCTCATCTTCAGCCTCGACCGCTACCGCGCCGTGCTCAACGCGTGGCTCGACGGCCTGGAGCGCGCGCAGGAGGCGGGCGTCGACGTCAGCGGCATCCACTCCGTCGCGTCCTTCTTCGTCAGCCGCGTGGACGCCGCGGTCGACAAGCGCCTCGACGAGCACGACGACGAGGCGGCGAAGGCGCTGCGCGGCCAGGCCGCCGTCGCCAACGCCCGCCTCGCGTACCAGGCGTTCGAGGAGGCCCTGGCGAGCACGCGCTGGCGCGACCTCGAGGCCGCGGGCGCCTCCCCGCAGCGCCCGCTGTGGGCCTCGACCGGCGTCAAGGACCCGTCGTACCCCGACACGAAGTACGTCGTGGACCTCGTGGCCCCGCAGACCGTCAACACGATGCCCGGCTCGACGTTCGCCGCGACGGAGGACCACGCCGAGGTGGCGGGCGACACCGTCCGTGACACCTACGACGAGGCCGCCCGCGTCCTCGACGGCGTGGAGCGGCTCGGCATCGGCTACCTCGACGTCGTGACCGCGCTGGAGAAGGACGGGGTCGCGAAGTTCGAGGCGTCGTGGACGGAGCTGCTGGAGACCGTCGAGCAGGCGATGGACGAGGTCCGTGGCTCCGGCCACCAGGAGGAGCACGCGTGAGCCAGGCACCTGGCGGGCCCGTCGGCGGGGCGGTCGCGGTGGGCGTCCCCGACGCGCTGTCGCGCGGCCGGGACGCTGCGCTCGCGCGGCTGCTCGAGGCGCGGGTCGCCTCCCGCACGAGCGCGGGCGACGCGGACGTGTGGGGTCCCGACGCCCGCGAGGAGGCCGCGAAGCGGCTCGGCTGGACGCGGCTGCACGAGACGTCGCGCGACCTGCCCGCGCAGGTGGCCGCGCTCCGCGCGGAGCTGCACGCCGAGGGCGTGGACCGCGTCGTGCTCGCGGGCATGGGCGGCTCCTCGCTGGCCCCCGAGGTGATCTGCGCCGCGCACGACGTCCCGCTCGTCACCCTCGACGCCACCGACCCCGGCCAGGTGCGCGACGCGCTGGTCGAGCTCGAGCGGACGGTGCTCGTCGTGTCGAGCAAGTCCGGCGGCACGGTCGAGACCGACAGCCAGCGCCGGGTGTTCGTCGAGGCGTTCGAGGCGGCCGGCATCGACCCGGCCCGTCGCGTCGTCGTCGTCACCGACCCCGGCTCGCCGCTGGAGCAGACGGCCCGCGACGCCGGCTACCGCGCGGTCTTCCTCGCCGACCCCGAGGTGGGCGGGCGCTACAGCGCGCTCACCGCCTTCGGCCTCGTGCCGTCGGGGCTCGCGGGCGCCGACGTCGACCGGCTCCTCGACGAGGCCGCCTCGGTGGCCGACGCGTGCGCCCGCGACGACGCCGACAACCCCGCGCTGCGCCTGGCGGCGGTCGTCGCCGCCGAGCCGGCCGCGGACGGCGAGGGCACGCGCGCCACGCTCGTGCTCGTCGACGACCCGGGCTCGGGCCTGCCCGGCCTCGGCGACTGGACGGAGCAGCTCGTCGCGGAGTCGACCGGCAAGCAGGGCGTCGGGCTGCTGCCCGTCGTCGTCGGGCCCGCCTCGCCGGAGGTCACCGCCGGCCTGCCCGACGCCGTCGTGGTCCGCTGCGCCGCGCCCGGCAGCCCTGCCGCCGACGCCGGCGCCGGCTCGGACGCCGTCACGGTCGTCGGCCCGCTCGGCGCGCAGATGCTCGTCTGGGAGCACGCGACGGCCGCCGCCGGGTTCCTGCTCGGCATCAACCCCTTCGACCAGCCCGACGTCGAGAGCGCCAAGCAGGCCGCGCGCGGCCTGCTCGAGCAGACCCCCGAGCCGCGGGAGGCGCGCGCGACCGTCTCCGGCGTCGACGTGGTCGCCGACCCGGGCACGGTCCCCGACGCCGCGACCGGCTCGCTCGAGGACGCCGTCGAGGCGGCGCTCGACCACCTCGGCCCGCGCGGCTACGTCGCGGTCATGGTCTACCTCGACCGGCTCGCCCACGCCCCGCTCGCCGGGGTCCGGGACGCGCTCGCGGCCCGTACGGGCCGGCCGGTCACCTTCGGGTGGGGGCCGCGCTTCCTGCACTCCACCGGGCAGCTGCACAAGGGCGGTCCGCCCGTCGGGGTCTTCGTGCAGGTGGTCGGCGACCTCGCCGAGGACCTGCCGGTGCCCGGCCGCGACTTCACCCTCGGTCGGCTGAAGGCCGCGCAGGCCGACGGCGACGCGGCGGTGCTCGCCGACCACGACCGCCCGGTGCTCACCCTGCGGGTGGGCGACGAGGCGGGGCTCGGCGCGGTCGAGGCCGCGCTGCGCGGGCAGTGACGGGTGGGCACGAGATGACGAACCCGCTCCGCGACCCGCGCGACCGTCGGCTGTCCCGCATCGCCGGGCCGGGCGGCCTCATCATGTTCGGCGTCACCGGCGACCTCGCGAAGCGCAAGCTCATGCCCGCGGTGTACGACCTCATGCAGCGCGGCCTGCTGCCGCCCGGCTTCGCGCTCGTCGGCTTCGCCCGGCGCGACTGGGACCGGCAGGACTTCGCGAAGGTCGTCCACGACGCGGTCAAGGAGAACGCGCGCACGCCCTTCGTCGAGGAGGTGTGGCAGCAGCTCGCCGAGGGCCTGCGCTTCGTGCAGGGCACCTTCGACGACGACGACGCCTTCGACGAGCTCGCCCGCACCGTCCGCGAGCTCGACGAGGACCGCGGCACCCGCGGCAACCACGCCTTCTACCTGTCGGTGCCGCCGGACTCCTTCCCCGTGGTGGTCAAGCAGCTCGCGCGCAGCGGCCTGTCGGACAGCGAGGAGGACGCCTGGCGACGGGTCGTCGTGGAGAAGCCGTTCGGCCGCGACCTGCGCACGGCCCGCGAGCTGAACGACGTCGTCGAGCAGGTGTTCCCGCCGGACGCCGTCTTCCGCATCGACCACTACCTCGGCAAGGAGACGGTCCAGAACCTCCTCGCGCTGCGCTTCGCCAACCAGCTCTTCGAGCCGATCTGGAACGCCAACTACGTCGACCACGTGCAGATCACGATGGCCGAGGACATCGGCATCGGCAGCCGCGCCGGCTACTACGACGGCATCGGCGCGGCGCGCGACGTCATCCAGAACCACCTCCTGCAGCTGTTCGCCCTCACCGCGATGGAGGAGCCCGTCTCCTTCGACGCCTCGGACCTGCGCACCGAGAAGGAGAAGGTGCTCTCGGCGGTCCGGCTCCCTGCGGACCTGTCGAGCGCGACCGCCCGCGGGCAGTACGCCGCCGGCTGGCAGGGCGGCAGCCGCGTGCGCGGCTACCTGGAGGAGGACGGCATCTCGCCGGACTCCACGACGGAGACCTACGCCGCCATCCGCCTCGACGTCGACACCCGGCGCTGGGCGGGCGTGCCGTTCTACCTGCGGGCGGGCAAGCGGCTGGGCCGGCGCGTCACCGAGATCGCGGTGGTCTTCAAGGCGGCGCCGCACCTGCCGTTCGAGGCGACCGCCGCCCGCGGCCTCGGCCAGAACGCCATCGTCATCCGGGTGCAGCCCGACGAGGGCGTCACCCTCCGGTTCGGCTCCAAGGTGCCGGGCACCGCGATGGAGGTCCGCGACGTCACGATGGACTTCGGCTACGGGCACGCCTTCACCGAGTCCTCCCCCGAGGCCTACGAGCGCCTCATCCTCGACGTCATGCTCGGTGACCCGCCGCTGTTCCCGCGGCACGCCGAGGTCGAGCTGTCGTGGCGCATCCTCGACCCGATCGAGGAGTACTGGGAGTCCCTCGGGCAGCCCGAGCAGTACGACTCCGGCGGCTGGGGACCCGCCGGGGCGGACGAGATGATGGCCCGCGATGGGCGCACGTGGAGGCTGCCGTGATCGTCGACCTACCCGCGACCAGCACCTCGGCCATCAACCGCCGCCTCGTCGACCTGCGCGCCGACGCCGGCGCGGTCGCGCTGGGCCGCGTCCTCACGCTGCTCGTCCTCGTCGACGCCGACCGCGCGGAGGAGGCGATCCGCGCGGCCACGGACGCGAGCCGGGAGCACCCGAGCCGCGTGCTCGTCGTCGTGCGCGGCGACGACGGCGAGGAGACCGGACTGGACGCGCAGATCCGCGTCGGCGGCGACGCCGGCGCCGGTGAGGTCGTCGTGCTCGGGCTGCGCGGCGAGCTCGCCGACCAGGCCTCCTCCGTCGTGGTCCCGCTGCTGCTGCCCGACGCACCGATCGTCGCGTGGTGGCCGGGCACGCCGCCGGAGGACCTGTCGGAGCACCCCGTCGGCCGGCTCGCGCAGCGCCGGATCACCGACTCCGCGGCGTGCGAGGACCCGCACGAGGCGCTGCTCACCCGCGCGCGGCACCACCACGAGGGCGACACCGACATGGCGTGGACCCGCACGACGCGGTGGCGGGCCATCCTCGCCGCCGCCCTCGACCTGCCGCCGGACGAGCCCGTGGACCGCGCGGTCGTGCGGGGCGCCCCGGACAGCCCGTCGAGCGACCTCGTGGCGGCGTGGCTGCGGCTGCGCCTGGAGTGCCCCGTCGAGCGCGTCTCGGAGGGCGGGCCCGGCGACGGCATGCGCGCGGTCGAGCTCGAACGGTCGGCGGGCACCATCCGGCTGGAGCGCCCCGAGGGCACGACGGCGGTGCTCAGCCAGCCCGGCGAGCCCGACCACCGGCTGGGCCTGGCCCGCCGGAGCCTGTCGGAGTGCCTCGCGGAGGAGCTGCGGCGTCTCGACCCGGACGTCGTCTACGGCGAGGTCGTGACGTCGCTCACCGGCTCCCCCGAGCCGGCCGGTCGGGCGGGCGCCGCGTGAGCGCCCCCCGGCTCGTCGTCGTCCACCGCGACCCCGAGACCCTCGCGGCCGCCGCGGCGGCCCGTCTCGTCACGACCGTCACCGACGTGCAGTCGACCGGCGCCGTGCCGCACGTCGTGCTCACGGGCGGCTCGCTCGGCATCCGGCTGCTCGAGCTGCTGCGCGACTCGCCGGCCCGCGCCGCCGTCGACTGGTCGCGGCTGCACCTGTGGTGGGGCGACGAGCGGCACCTGCCGAGCGGTCACCCGGACCGCAACGAGACCCAGGCGCGCGACGCCCTGCTCGACCACGTCGACGTCGACCCGGCGCTCGTCCACCCTGTCCCGGACGACGCGGACGGCACGCGCACCCCGGAGCGCGCCGCCGAGGAGTACGCCGCCGAGCTGGCCCGCCACCGCCGTCCCGGCGACGGCGTCGCGGTCCCCCGCTTCGACGTCGTGCTGCTCGGCATGGGCCCCGACGGCCACGTCGCCTCGCTGTTCCCCGAGCACCCCGGCCTGCAGGCGGACGGGACCGTGACGGGCGTGCGCGGCTCGCCGAAGCCGCCGCCGGAGCGCGTGAGCCTCACCTTCGGCGCGCTGCGCGCCGCGAACGAGGTGTGGTTCGTGGTCGGTGGCGAGGACAAGGCGCCCGCCGCGGCGATGGCGCTGCGCGGCGCCGGCGAGCGGCAGGTGCCCGCCGCCGGGGTCGAGGGCACGCGGCGGACGCTGTGGCTGCTCGACCGCGCCGCGGCCGCGCAGGTGCCGCCCGCGCTGGTCCGTCCCGCCAGCCCGTAGGTCCCGCTGCCGCCGCACCCACGCCCCGGTCGCGGGACGGTGCGGCGATCCAGCCGCCCAGCCGCGTGCGCGGCGTCCCACGACCGCGGTCGGGACCCGGGTCGTGGGACGGTGCGGCGGCCACGGTGGTACCGGCGAGCGCGCGGCGTCCCCCGACGGGGACGCGGCGACGGCGGGCGTCGGAAGGGGCGGCGGGCCTCAGACGATGATGCGGCGCTGGCGCAGCTTGGCGAGGGCCTCGTCGAGGATCGCGGCGCCGTCGGCGTCGCTGCGCCGCTCCTTCACGTACGCGAGGTGGGTCTTGTACGGCTCGACCTTGGGCGGGGCCGGCGGGTTCTCGGCGTCACGGCCGGCGGGGAAGCCGCAGCGCGGGCAGTCCCACTGCTCCGGCACGTCCTCGCCGGACTCCTCGGCGAAGGACGGCCGCACGGTGTGCCCGTTCGCGCAGTAGTACGTGACGTTGACCCGGGGAGCCGCCTCGCCTCGCTCGGCCTCTCCCATCGGGCCGGCTCCGACCCTGCTGCCGCGGATCGCGCTGCCGCCTGCCATGTGCTCTCCCTGGTGCTCGGTCGTGCTGTGTCGTGCGGTGGGACGGCCCGTGCCGCCCGACCGCGCGGGCCCGTGCCCGCCGGTGCCGGGCGGTGCCCTAGATGTCGAAGCGCGTGAGGAGGTTGAGCAGCACGATGACGACGACCCACACCAGGCCCGTCGAGATCGTGAGCCGGTCGAGGTTCTTCTCGGCGATGCTCTGCCCGCCCATGTTCGACGAGGCGCCGCCGCCGAACATGTCCGACAGTCCGCCGCCCCGGCCCTTGTGCAGCAGGACCAGGAGGATGAGGACGATGCTCGTGAGGGCCAGGAGGACCTGGAGCACGGTCGTGAGGACGGTGGTCACGGCTGGGTCGGTCTCCGTCGTACGTGGCAGCCGGCCTGCGGGCCGCCACCTGGTGGGCTGTCGGACTGGGGTCGGGCGCTCACGCACCCGCGCGCGGGGGCCGGCGGCGTGCCGGTCCCCGCACGCGAGGATACGTCACGCGGTGGGGTGCTCCCGGTACCTCGCGATACCGGCGAAGTCCTCCGCCTTGAGCGAGGCGCCGCCCACGAGCGCGCCGTCGATGTCGGGGCGCTGCATGATCCCCGCGACGTTCGACGGCTTCACCGAGCCGCCGTAGAGCACGCGCACGCGCTCGGCGACGCCGTCGCCGTGCACCTCCGCGAGGCGTGCGCGGATCGCCCCGCACACCTCCTGCGCGTCGTCGGCGTCGCACGTGCGGCCCGTGCCGATGGCCCAGACGGGCTCGTAGGCGACGACCGTCGTCGCCACCTGCTCCGCCGAGAGGCCGGCGAGGGAACCGTCGAGCTGGGCGAGGGTGTACGACACGTGCTCCTCGGCCTCCCGCACCTCCAGCGGCTCACCGACGCACACGACCGGGACGAGCCCGTGACGGTGCGCCGCCTGCGCCTTGGCGGCCACGGTGGCGTCGTCCTCGCCGTGGTACTCGCGCCGCTCGCTGTGGCCGACGCACACGTACGTGCAGCCGAGCCGCGCGAGCATGCCGCCGGCGACCTCGCCGGTGCGGGCACCGGAGTCGTGGGCGGAGACGTCCTGCGCGCCGAGGCGCAGCGGCAGGTCGTCGGCCTCCACGAGGGTCTGCACGCTGCGCAGCGCCGTGAACGGCGGCAGGACCGCGACCTCAACGGCGTCGTGGTCGTGCCCCGCGTCGCGCAGCAGCCACGCGAGCTTCTGCGCGAGGTGCGTCGCCTCGAGGTGGTCGAGGTTCATCTTCCAGTTTCCCGCCATGAGCGGGGTGCGGGTCGGGCTGGCTGGTGCCATGGGGTCAGTCCTCCAGGACCTGCAGGCCGGGGAGGGCCTTGCCCTCGAGGTACTCGAGGCTCGCACCGCCCCCGGTGGAGACGTGGCCGAAGTCGTCGTCGGAGAAGCCGAGCGCCCGGACCGCGGCGGCGGTGTCGCCGCCGCCGACGACCCCGAGGGCACCGAGGCCGTCGAGCGCCGCCAGGGCGGTGGCGATGGCCTTGGTGCCCGCGGCGTACGGCTCCATCTCGAACACGCCCATCGGGCCGTTCCAGAAGACCGTCCGGCAGTCGGCGAGCGCGGCCGAGAACGTCGCGGCGGAGTCGGGGCCGATGTCGAGCCCGAGCCGGTCGGCCGGGATGGCGTCCACCGGGTAGACGTCGTGCTCGGCGTCGGCCGCGAAGGCCGTGGCCGCGACGACGTCGCTCGGCAGCACGACGGTGACGCCGCGCTCCTCCGCCTGCCGCAGGTAGCCGCGGACGGTCTCGACCTGGTCCTCCTCGAGCAGGCTCTTCCCGACCTCGTGGCCCTGGGCCTTGAGGAAGGTGAAGACCATGCCGCCGCCCACGAGGATGCGGTCGGCCTTGCCGAGGAGCTCGTCGATGACCTTCAGCTTGTCGGACACCTTGGCGCCGCCGAGCACGACCGCGTACGGGCGCTCGACGTCCTCGGTGAGGCGCCGCAGCACCTCGACCTCGGTGAGCACGAGCCCGCCGACGGCGTGCGGCAGCCGCCGCGCGACGTCGTAGACGCTCGCCTGCTTGCGGTGCACGACGCCGAAGCCGTCGGAGACGAAGGCGTCGGCGAGGCGGGCGAGCTCGTCGGCGAAGGCGCCGCGCTCGCCGTCGTCCTTGCTGGTCTCCCCCGCGTTGAAGCGGAGGTTCTCCAGCAGGAGGACGTCCCCGGGCTGGGCCGCGGCGACCGCCTCCTCGGCGACCGGCCCGACCGTCTCGGGCACGAAGCGGACGGGCCTCTCGAGCAGCTCGGCGAGCCGGTCGGCCACCGGGGCGAGGGAGTACCTCTGCTCCGGGGTGCCCTTGGGGCGCCCGAGGTGGGCGCACACGACCACGACCGCGCCCGCCTCGGCGAGCTCGCGGATCGTGGGCACGGAGGCCCGGACCCGCCCGTCGTCGGTGATGACGGGCGTGTCGCCGGAGGAGTCGAGGGGGACGTTGAGGTCGCTGCGGACCAGGACCCGGCGGGCGTGGAACCCGCCGAGCGCCTGGCCGAGGGCGGCGACGTCCTGCACGCGGAACCCGCCCCTCAGAGGTCGCGGCCGACGAGCTGGACGAGGTCGACGAGGCGGTTGGAGTAGCCCCATTCGTTGTCGTACCAGCCGACGACCTTGACCTGGTTGCCGATGACCTTCGTGAGGCCGGCGTCAAAGATGCACGACGCGGGGTCCGTCACGATGTCGGAGGAGACCAGCGGGTCCTCGGTGTAGCGGAGGATCGTGCCGTCGGCCGCGGCCTTGACCGCGGCGTTGACCTCCTCGACCGTCACCTCGCGGCCCACCTCGACCGTGAGGTCGGTGGCGGAGCCGGTCGGGATCGGCACGCGCACCGCGTAGCCGTCGAGCTTGCCCCTGAGGTTGGGCAGCACGAGCGAGATCGCCTTGGCGGCCCCGGTCGAGGTGGGGACGATGTTGACGGCGGCGGCGCGGGCGCGGCGCAGGTCCTTGTGCGGCGCGTCCTGCAGGTTCTGGTCCTGCGTGTACGCGTGGATCGTCGTCATGAGGCCCTTGACGATGCCGAACGCGTCGTCGACGGCCTTCGCCATGGGCGCGAGGCAGTTCGTCGTGCACGAGGCGTTGGAGATGATGTGGTGGTTCGCGGGGTCGTAGTCGCCGTCGTTGACGCCCATGACGACCGTGACGTCCTCGTTCTTCGCGGGCGCGGAGATGATGACCTTCTTCGCGCCGGCGTCCATGTGCGCCTTGGCCTTGGTCGCGTCGACGAAGATGCCGGTGGACTCCACGACGACGTCGGCGCCGAGGTCGCCCCACGGCAGGGCCGAGGGGTCGCGCTCGGACAGCGCCTTGAAGCTGTGCCCGCCGACGGTGATCGAGTCCTCGGAGTGCGAGACGTCCGCGCCGAGGCGGCCGAGGATGGTGTCGTACTTGAGCAGGTGCGCCAGCGTCGCGTTGTCGGTGAGGTCGTTGACGCCGACCACCTCGATGTCCGCTCCCGCGGCGAGCGCCGCCCTGAAGAAGTTGCGGCCGATGCGCCCGAACCCGTTGATGCCGACCCGTACGGTCACGTCGTTCCTCCTGTGTCGGTGGTTCGCTGTCGGTGGCCCGCGGGGGGAAGCCGCGGGGCGCACCTCGGACTCTCTGTGGAGCAGGGGTGTCGCCCTCGTCACACCTGGCCCGACCCTACAAGCGAGGCTCGCGGCCGGGTAATCGCGGTCCCGGTGCTGGGACGACGGCGCGGGGCCGCGCGCGGGCGCGCTACGCGGGCGCCCGGGGGTGCTCCGGGGCGACCCCACGTGCCCGGTGACAGGCGGTGGGCGCGGTCAGACCTCGAGCATGTCGGGGGTGAGGTTGGCGTCCGTGCCGGGGACGCCGAGGTCGCTCGCGCGCTTGTCGGCGAGCGCGAGCAGCCGGCGGATCCGCCCCGCGACGGCGTCCTTGGTCATGGGCGGGTCGGCGAGCTGGCCGAGCTCCTCCAGGCTCGCCTGCTTGTGCTCCAGGCGGAGCCGGCCCGCCTCCTTGAGGTGGTCGGGGATGTCGTCGCCGAGGATCTCCATCGCACGCTCCACCCGGGCCCCGGCGGCCACGGCCGCGCGCGCGGAACGGCGGAGGTTCGCGTCGTCGAAGTTCGCGAGCCGGTTGGCGGTCGCGCGCACCTCGCGGCGCATGCGGCGCTCCTCCCACACCATGACGGCGTCGTGGGCCCCGAGCCGCGTGAGCAGCGCGCTGATCGCCTCCGCGTCGCGCACGACGACCCGGTCGACGCCGCGCACCTCGCGCGCCTTGGCCTGGATGCCGATCCGGCGGCCGGCGCCGACGAGGGCGAGAGCCGCCTCCGGACCGGGCGCCGTGACCTCCAGCGAGCTGGACCGGCCCGGCTCGGTGAGCGAGCCGTGGGCGAGGAAGGCGCCCCGCCACGCCGCCTCCGCGTCGCAGACGGCCCCGCCGACGACCTGCGGCGGCATGCCGCGCACCGGCCGGCTGCGCGCGTCGAGCAGGCCGGTCTGGCGGGCCAGCGCCTCGCCCTCGCGGCTCACGCGGACCACGTACCGGGTGGCGCGGCGCAGCCCACCGGGCTGCAGCACGAGCAGCTCGCTCGGGTGGCCGTACACCTCGCCGATCTCGCGGCGCAGCCGCCGGGCGGCCTGTGCGGTGTCGAGCTCGGCCTCGATCACGACCCGCCCTGCGACGATGTGGAGGGCGTTGGAGAAGCGCAGCATCGCCGTGACCTCGGCCTTGCGGCAGCAGGCCCGTGTGACGGGCAAGCGGCTCAGCTCGTCCTTGACCGATGCCGTGAGCGCCATCCCGTCATCCTGCCACCCGTCGACCGGGCGGGGTCACGCCCCGGTCACCGTGCGGTCACGCAGCGCTCGGTCACCGCCTGGTCGGCGCCCAGCCGTCGCTCAGGCCCGGCGCAGGTCGGCGGTCACGCCGGCGAAGACGTCGGCGTAGGCGGCGGCGAGGCGCAGCGGGTGGTGCCGGGCGGTCCCGTCGGCGTACGAGACCTGCCGCATGACGAGGTCCGCCCCGAAGCCGGCGGCCGCACGGCCGAGCGCGTCGACGTCGTCGACCGCGGACGGGTCGGCGACGACCGCGTCGAGCGTCAGGCCCGGCGCGTACGCCGACAGCACCTCGAGCATCTGCTCCGGCGCGTAGCCGGCGGTCTCGCTCGCCCCGGGGGCGAGGTTGAGCGTCACGCACCGCCGCGCGGTCGTCGTCTCCAGCGCGTGGGCGAGCTCGGGCACGAGCAGGTGCGTGCACACCGAGGTGAACCACGACCCCGGACCGAGGACCACCCAGTCCGCCTCGAGCACCGCCTGCACGGCCTCGGGGTTGGCGGGCGGGTCCTCGGGCACGAGCCGCACCCAGCCGACGCGCCCGGTCGTGCTCGCCACCTGCACCTGGCCGCGCACGAGGGCGGGCCCGTCGCCGTCCGTGCCGTGGACGTCGGCCTCGATGGTGAGCGGCTCGAGCGACATCGGCAGCACGCGGCCCTGTGAGCCGAGCAGCTCGCCGATGACCCTGAGCCCGTCGACGGGGTCGTCGAGCAGCTGCCACAGCGCGACGATGAGGAGGTTGCCGACCGAGTGCCCGGCCAGCGGGCCGTCGCCGGGGAAGCGGTGCTGCAGCACGTCTCGCCACAGGTGTCCCCACTGCGAGTCGTGGCACAGCGCCGCGAGCGCCATGCGGAGGTCGCCGGGCGGCAGCACGCCGAACTCCTGCCGCAGCCGGCCGGAGGAGCCGCCGTCGTCGGCGACCGTCACGACCGCGGTGAGGTCCTCGGTGACGTGGCGCAGCGCCGCGAGCGACGCGGCGAGCCCGTGCCCGCCGCCGAGCGCGGTGACGCGCAGCGGCCGGCTGCGGCGCCGGCCGCGGCGCGCGGGCGCCGGCACGTCACCCCGGCGGGGCGCGCCCCGTCCGGCCGGCGGTGGCGGGACGCTCACTCCCGCCCCAGGTCGCGGTGGACGGCGTGGGTGACGACGCCGTCCCCGGACAGCCGCCCCGCGAGCTGCTCGGCTATGGCGACGCTGCGGTGCTTGCCGCCGGTGCAGCCCACCGCGACGACGGCGAAGCGCTTGCCCTCGTCGCGGTAGCCCCGCGTCATGATCCGCAGGCAGCGGGAGTAGGCGTCGACGAACTGCTCGGCGGCGGGGTCGGCGAAGACGTGCGCCGCGACCTCGGCGTCCAGCCCGGTCCGGGGTCGCAGCTCCGGCACCCAGTGCGGGTTGGGCAGGAAGCGCACGTCGGCAAGGTTCTCCGCGTCGACGGGCACACCGTGCTTGAAGCCGAAGGACAGGACGGTGAGGTGCAGGTCGGCGCCGGTGGCGCCCGCGGGGCGCATGGCGGCGCGGACCTTGGCGGCGAGCTGGTGGACGTTCGTGTCGGTCGTGTCGATGAAGATGTCGGCCATCTCGCGGACCGGCTCGAGCAGCTCGCGCTCCTCGCGCAGCGCGTCGAGCACGGTGCCGCCGCTGGTCTGCAGCGGGTGGGGCCGGCGCACCCCCTCGAAGCGGCGCACGAGCACGGGGTCGGAGGCGTCGAGGAACAGCACGACCGGCGACAGCCCCTTCGCGCGCACGTCGTCGAGCGCCCGGCTGAGGTCGGGGGTGACGCTGCGGCCGCGGGCGTCGATCGCGACCGCGAGCCGCGGCACGGCGCCGCCCGCGCGGATGGTGAGCTCCGCGAGCGGGCCGAGCATCTGGGGCGGGAGGTTGTCGACGACGAACCAGCCCTCGTCCTCCAGCACGTTCGACACCGTCGAGTGACCGGCACCGGACATGCCGGTGACGATGAGGACCTCGGAGTCGGCGGGGTCGAGGTCCGGCACGTCGCTCACGTGCCTCAGCCCACCACCTCGCCGGTGCTCGTGTCGACCGTGACGGGCCGCGGCGGCGCGTCGGCCCCCGCGTCGGCGCCGTCCGGCCCGCGCAGCGCGCCGACGACGGTCCGCGCGAGGGCGGGCCCGATGCCGCGGACCTGCGCGACGGCGTCGGCGTCGGCCTCACGCAGCGCCCGCACCGAGCCGAAGGCGTCGAGCAGCGCGCGCCGTCGCGCCGGCCCGAGGCCGGGGACGGCGTCGAGCTCGCTGACGGTCATGCCCTTGCTGCGCCGCGCCCGGTGCTTGCCGATGGCGAAGCGGTGGGCCTCGTCCCGCAGCCGCTGCAGGAGGTACAGCCCCTGCGAGGACCGGGGCAGGACGACGGGGTGGTCGTCGTCGGGGACCCACACCTCCTCCAGGCGCTTGGCGAGCCCGACGACCGCCACGTCGCTGATGTCGAGCTCCGTGAGCGCCTGCACCGCCGCGGCGACCTGCGGGGCGCCGCCGTCGACGACCACGAGCTGGGGCGGGTACGCGAAGCGGCGCGGTCGGCCCGTGGTCGGGTCGATGGCACCCGGGCCCACGGCCTCGCCGTCCGGGTCGTCGTCGGGGCCGTCCGGACCCATCTCTAGGTCGCCCGCCTGCTCCCGGTCCTCGAGGTAGCGGCGGAACCGCCGCCCCAGCACCTCGCGCATGGCGGCCGTGTCGTCGTCGCCGAGGTGCCCGCGGACGTTGAACGTGCGGTACTCGGACTTGCGCGGCAGGCCGTCCTCGAACACGACCATGGACGCGACCCGGTCGCGGCCCTGCAGGTGGGAGACGTCGTAGCACTCGATCCGCAGCGGCGCCTCGGGCAGCGCGAGCGCCTCCTGCAGCTCCTGCAGCGCGAGGCTGCGGGTGGTGAGGTCCCCCGCGCGGCGGGTCTTGTGCAGCGCGAGGGCCTGCCTCGCGTTGGTGGCGACGGTCTCCAGCAGGGTCCGCTTGTCGCCGCGCTGCGGTACGCGTACGTCGACCCGCGAGCCCCGCAGCCCCGACAGCCACGCGACGACCTCGTCGCGGTCGGCGGGCTCCACCGGCACGAGCACCTCCCGCGGGACGCTGCCGCCGCGCTCGCCGGAGGGGTCGTCGGCGCCGTACACCTGCTGCAGCAGCCGCTCGACGAGCCCCTCGGTGGTGACGTCCTCGACCTTCTCCACCACCCAGCCGCGCTGGCCGCGGATGCGCCCGCCGCGGACGTGGAACACCTGGACGGCGGCCTCGAGCTCGTCCTCGGCCAGGGCGAAGACGTCGGCGTCGGTCGCGTCGGGCAGCACGACGGCGTTGCGCTCGAGCGAGCGCTCGAGCGCCCCGATGTCGTCGCGCAGCCGCGCGGCGCGCTCGTAGTCCATGGCCGTGGCGGCCTCGCGCATCTGCCGCTCGAGGCGGCGCACGAACTTCTGCGTGTCGCCGGCCATGAAGTCGACGAAGTCGTCGACGAGGGCCCGGTGCTCCTCCGCGCTCACGCGGCCGACGCACGGGGCCGAGCACTTCTCGATGTAGCCCAGCAGGCACGGCCGCCCGACCTGGCCGGCCCGCTTGAACACGCCGCCGCTGCACGTGCGCACGGGGAACACCCGCAACAGCTGGTCGACGGTCTCCCGGATCGCCCACGCGTGGGAGTAGGGGCCGAAGTAGCGGGTGCCCTTGCGCTTGGCGCCGCGCAGCACCTGCACCCGGGGGTACGTCTCCCCCACCGTGACGGCGAGCCACGGGTAGGACTTGTCGTCGCGGTACTTGACGTTGAACCGCGGGTCGAACTCCTTGATCCACGTGTACTCGAGCTGGAGCGCCTCGACCTCGGTGCGCACGACGGTCCACTCGACCTTCGCCGCCGTGAACACCATCTGCTGCGTGCGGGGGTGGAGCCCGGCGGGGTCGGCGAAGTAGCTCGTGAGCCGCTGGCGCAGGCTCTTCGCCTTGCCGACGTACACGACGCGGCCGTGGGAGTCCGAGAACCGGTAGACCCCCGGCTGGTCGGGGATCTCCCCCGTCCTCGGCCGGTACGTCGACGGGTCTGCCACGCCGCCCAGGGTAGGTGCGGGCGCCGACGGCGACGGCGTTCGGGGTCGTGCGGGACGGGCGGGACGGTGGCTCAGACGGACAGGACGACCAGGTCGCCCTCGACCGTGGCGGGCACCTCCGCGAGCGGCTCACTCGCGGGCCCCTGCAGCACGGCGCCGTCCGCGGCGTCGAAGCGGCTGCCGTGGTTGGGGCAGCGCAGGTCGAGGCCGCCGTCGGCCACGACGGGGGTGCCCTGGTGGGTGCAGGCGGCCGAGAAGGCCACCACCTCGCCGGCCGTCGGCTGCGCCACCACGAAGCGTCCCGCCGAGGAGTCGACGACGACGGCCTCGCCGACGGGCACGTCCGCGAGCGGGACGCTCACCCCGGCCCCGCCGCCCTCGGACGGTCCGTCGGCGCCCGAGGCGCTCGCGCCGTCCGCGCCCGCGCCAGACGCGCCCGCGCCCGAGCCGTCCGCGCCCGAGCCGTCCGCGCCAGAGCCGTCCGTGCCCGAGCCGTCCGCGGCGGTGGTGCCGGGGTCCTCACCACCGCACGCGACGAGCACGCCCGAGGCGATCGTCGTGACTCCGACCGCGGCGAGACCCCGCAGCAGGACCCGGCGCGAGGTGCAGGGCAGCTCCATGTCCGTCCTCCCGTCCTGGGCGTCCGCGGCGGACGCCCCACCTCCTCCTACGCCGCCGACCGGCCCGGCGGACGCCTCAACCGGCCTTGCGCCTCGCGGGCTCGACGCCCAGCAGCGGGGCGAGGAAGCGTCCGGTGTGGCTGGCCGCCACGCGCGCGACCTGCTCCGGTGTGCCCTGCGCGATGACCCGGCCGCCGCCCGAACCGCCCTCGGGGCCCATGTCGACCACCCAGTCGGAGCTCTTGATGACGTCGAGGTTGTGCTCGATGACGATGACGGTGTTGCCCTTGTCGACGAGGCCCTGCAGGACCCCGAGGAGCTTGCGGATGTCCTCGAAGTGCAGGCCGGTCGTCGGCTCGTCGAGCACGTAGACGGTGCGTCCCGCGGAGCGGCGCTGCAGCTCGGTGGCGAGCTTGACGCGCTGCGCCTCGCCGCCGGACAGCGTGGGCGCCGGCTGGCCGAGCCGCACGTAGCCCAGGCCGACGTCGACGAGCGTGTTGAGGTGCCGGGCGATGGCGGGCACCGCGGCGAAGAACTCCGCGGCCTCCTCGATCGGGGAGTCGAGGACGTCGGCGACCGTCTTGCCCTTGAAGTGGACCTCGAGCGTCTCCCGGTTGTACCGGGCGCCGCCGCACACCTCGCACGGCACGTAGACGTCCGGCAGGAAGTTCATCTCGATCTTCAGCGTGCCGTCGCCCTGGCAGTGCTCGCACCGCCCGCCCTTGACGTTGAACGAGAACCGCCCGGGCTGGTAGCCGCGGATCTTGGCCTCGGGCGACTGGGCGAAGAGCTTGCGCACGTGGTCCCAGACGCCGGTGTAGGTCGCCGGGTTCGACCGCGGGGTGCGGCCGATCGGGCCCTGGTCGACGTGGACGACCTTGTCGAGGTGCTCCAGGCCCGTCACCGTGCGGTGCCGCCCCGGCACCTGGCGGGCGCCGTTCAGCTTGTTCGCCAGCACCGTGTAGAGGATGTCGTTGACCAGCGTCGACTTCCCGGAGCCGGACACCCCCGTCACCGCGCACAGCACCCCGAGCGGGAAGTCGACGTCGATGCCGGTGAGGTTGTGCTCGCGCGCGCCGCGCACGCCCAGCATGCGGGCGCGGTCGACCGGACGGCGCCGGGACGGCGTCGGGATCTCGCGCCGGCCGGCGAGGTACGCGCCGGTGAGCGAGGCCGTGTTCTGCAGCAGCTCCGGCAGCGGCCCGGAGTGCACGACCTGCCCGCCGTGCTCGCCCGCACCCGGCCCGATGTCGACGACCCAGTCCGAGGCCTTGATGGTGTCCTCGTCGTGCTCGACGACGATGAGGGTGTTGCCGAGGTCCCGCAGCCGCGTGAGCGTCCCGATGAGGCGCTGGTTGTCGCGCTGGTGCAGGCCGATGCTCGGCTCGTCGAGCACGTAGAGGACACCGACGAGGCCCGCGCCGATCTGCGTGGCGAGCCGGATTCGCTGCGCCTCGCCGCCGGACAGCGTGCCGGCGGCCCGGTCGAGGCTGAGGTAGTCGAGCCCGACGTCGAGCAGGAAGCCCAGACGCGCGTGGATCTCCCGGAGGACCCGGTCGGCGATCGTGTGCTCGCGCTCGCTCAGCTCCAGCGCCGACAGGAAGTCCGCGGCCTCGCCGATCGTCAGCGACGACACCTCCGCGATGTTGCGGCCCGACACCGTGACCGCGAGCACCTCCGGGCGCAGCCGCGCGCCCTTGCAGACCGGGCACGGCACCTCGCGCATGTAGGCGCCGTAGCGGTCGCGCGCCCACTCCGAGTCCGTCTCGGCGTGCCGGCGCCGGATGAAGGGGACGACGCCCTCGAACCCGGCCCGGTACGCGCGCTGACGGCCGTGACGGGTGCGGTAGCGGACGTCGAGCTGGCCGTCGAGGCCGTGGAGCACGGCGGTCCGGGCGCGCTCGGGCAGCGCCCGCCACGGCGTCGTCATCGAGAAGCCGAGGGCCTCGGCGAGGCTCGTCAGCAGCTTGTCGAAGTAGTCGACGCTCTGCGTGCCCTGCGACCACGGCGCCACCGCGCCGTCGGCCAGCGACAGGTCGTCGTCGGGGATGACGAGCTCGGGGTCGACCTCCAGCCGCGTGCCCAGCCCGCTGCACTCCGGGCACGCGCCGTACGGGCCGTTGAAGGAGAACGTGCGCGGCTCGATCTCCTCCAGCGCCACCGGGTGGTCGTTGGGGCACGCGAGCCGCTCGCTGTAGCGGCGCTCGCGGGGGCCGAGCTCGGGGTGGGTCTCGCCGGCGGGGACGTCGACGAGCTCGACGACGAGGATGCCGTCGGCGAGCCCGAGGGCCGTCTCGACGGAGTCGGTGAGGCGTCGCTTCGTCGAGCGCTGCCGCTCGTCGTCGCCCTCGGAGCGGGCGACGAGGCGGTCGACGACGACGTCGACGTCGTGCTTGCGCCGCTTGTCCAGCGCGGGCGGCTCCGCGAGCGTCACCACCTCCCCGTCGACCCGGGCGCGGGAGTAGCCCTTGGACTGCAGCTCGCGGAACAGCTCGAGGTTCTCGCCCTTGCGCCCGCGGACCACCGGCGCGAGCACCTGGAAGCGGGTGCCGTCGGGCATCTCGAGCAGGCGGTCGACGATCTGCTGGGGCGTCTGCCGCCCGATCGGCTCGCCGCAGACCGGGCAGTGCGGCCGCCCGGCGCGCGCGAACAGCAGGCGCAGGTAGTCGTGGATCTCGGTGATGGTGCCGACGGTCGAGCGGGGGTTCCGGTTCGTCGACTTCTGGTCGATCGACACCGCGGGCGACAGCCCCTCGATGAAGTCGACGTCCGGCTTGTCCATCTGACCGAGGAACTGACGGGCGTAGGCGCTGAGCGACTCCACGTAGCGCCGCTGGCCCTCCGCGAAGATCGTGTCGAAGGCCAGCGACGACTTGCCGGACCCGGACAGGCCCGTGAAGACCACGAGCGAGTCCCGGGGGATGTCGACGCCGATGTCCTTGAGGTTGTGCTCGCGGGCACCACGGACGACGAGACGGTCTGCCACGCGTCGATGGTAGGTCGACGCGCCGACACCGCCGACCGGGCCGGGGCTCCCTCGGGCGGCAGCGCGGCGCCGACCGGGCCGGCGGCCGGGCGGCGGGGCTCAGGATCGTCGGGCGATCTGCCGAAAGGGGGACGGGCGGCCACCGCGGCCGCCCGACCGGCGAGAGGACGGCACGGTGGCCGAGGGCGTCACGGGGCGAGCGAGCACTCACGGCGACGACGGCGACGACGGCGACGACCCGGCGCGGTGGCGCTCGCGCCGCGGCCTGGCCGTGACCCTGCGCGTGGGCATCTACGCCGCACCGGTGCTCGCGTCCGTCGCCGTCGGGGTGGTCGTGTCGCGGGCGATCGGCGAGGTGCCGCTGTGGCGCTTCGTCCTCACCATCGGCGCGGCCTGCCTCGTCACCTCGCTGCTCGTCGAGCGGGCGGTCCGCCGCTTCCTGCCGCTGGAGACCCTGCTCCGCATGACGATGCTGTTCCCGGGACGGGCACCGTCGCGCCTCGCCGTGGCCCGCCTGGGCCGCGACCAGGAGGCGGTGCGCGCGGCCCTGCTCGGCGCACGCGGGGCGGGCGAGGTGGCCGAGGTCATGCTCGCGCTCGTCACCGCCCTCGGGCGGCACGACAAGCGCACGCGCGGGCACAGCGAGCGCGTCCGCATGCTCACCGAGCTCTACGCCGACCAGGCCCGCCTGCCTGTCGCGGACCGGGACCGGCTGCGCTGGGCCGCCCTGCTGCACGACATCGGCAAGCTCGAGGTCGCGGCGTCCGTGCTGTCGAAGCCGTCGCGGCTCGACGAGCGGGAGTGGCAGCTCGTGCGCGAGCACCCCACGCACGGGGCTCGGCTCGTCGGCCCGTTCGCGGACTGGCTCGGTGAGTGGGCGGGCGGCATCCTCCACCACCACGAGCGCTGGGACGGCGGCGGCTACCCCCTGGGCCTCGCGGGCGAGCAGATCAGCCGCGCCGGGCGCGTCGTCGCCGTCGTCGACGCCTTCGAGACCATGACGGCCGCGCGCTCGTACAAGAAGGCGAGCCAGACCAAGGACGCCCTCGTCGAGCTCACCCGCTGCGCCGGGTCGCAGTTCGACCCGGTCGTCGTCCGCCAGTTCCTCGCGATCCCGCTGCCGCGCCTGTGGTGGGCCACCGGTCCGCTCGGCCTCCTCGTGCAGGTGCCCGTCATCGGCACCGCCCAGCAGTCGGCGATCCAGCTCGGTGCAGCCGTCACCGCCTCCGCCGGGACGACGGTCGCCGCCGCCGGCACCGCCGCGGTGGTGGGCGTCGGCAGCGCCCTGGGCGTCGGGACGGCCGCCGTCGCCGCCGGGCTCGGCCCCCTCCCGGGCGCAGGGGACGACGTCGCGGCGACCAGCGACGACGGGCGCACCACCGTCGCCCCACCGGACGGCACGGCCGGTGCGGTCACGGCCGTCCCGACGCCGCGCGGCCCGTCCGTCGACGGGACCGGCACGTCGTCGACCGTCGCACCCGGAGGGCCGTCGGCCACGGAGCCGGCCACCGCCCATGCCACCACGCCGGGGCGCGCCGCACCCCCCCTGCCCCCCACCGGCGCCGCCACCCCGCCGGCGCCGGCCCCCACCCGGACGCAGTCTCCGGGCCGGCCCACCACTGCGTCCCCGGCTGTGCCCGACGGCGGCGGTGCCCGGCCCGACGCCGGTCCCACCGCGCCCGGACCCGACCGGACGGGGGCGCCCACCGGACGCGAGGCCACCACCCCGGCCGGCCGGCCGACGACCGCCCCGACGACGGGACGGCCCACCTCCCCGCCGTCGTCCCGGCCGACCGCCCAGCCGACCGCCCAGCCGACCGCCCAGCCGACCGCCCGGCCGACGGACCAGCCGACCGGTGCACCGACGAGCGCCCGGCCGTCGGCGACCCCCACCCCTGCGTCCGTCGCACCGAGCACCGCGACGCCCAGCAGGCCGCCGTCCGGCACGTCCGGCAGCGCCGCGCCGCCCGCCCGTCCCTGACGGCGGCGCGCCGGGCGGGCACCGCCCGCACCCGCCGCGTGTGCCGGGTACCGTCGGGCCATGGCGGGTCCCCCTCCCCCCACCGGCCCGACACACCCCGGCACGGAGCCCATCGGCAGCTACGCCCTCCTCGGCGACCTCCACTCCGCGGCGCTGGTCTCGGCGCGCGGCAGCGTCGACTGGCTGTGCTTCCCGCGGTTCGACTCCCCCGCGTGCTTCGCGGCGCTGCTCGGCGGCCCGGACGACGGCCGCTGGCTGCTCGCGCCCGCCGACGAGGACGCCGAGCTCGTCGAGCGCGGCTACCGCGAGGACACGCTCACCCTGGAGACCGTCTGGCGGACGGGCACCGGCGTGGCCCGCGTGCTCGAGACGATGCCCGTCGGCGGCCGACGGGCGGACCTCGTGCGGCGGGTCGAGGGCGTCGAGGGCACCGTCCGGATGCGCCAGGAGCTCGTCATCCGCTTCGGCTACGGCTCCGACGTCCCGTGGGTGCGCCGCATCCGCGACGACGGGTCGGCCGTCGACGCCGCCTTCGCGCTGCCGGCGCCGGGCCCGGACCGCAAGCGCGGGGTCGACTCCGGGCCGAACGCGGCCACCTCGGCCTCCGACGACGGCGGGGCGCAGGCGCTGCTCGCCGTCGCCGGACCCGACGCCCTCCTGCTGCGCTGCGACCCGCTGCCGGTCCCGGTCGACCACCGCCACGCGGGCCAGTTTGACGTCGAGGCCGGACGCCGCCGGGACCTCGTCCTCACGTGGTACCCCTCGCACCGCCCGCCCCCGGAGCCCATCTACGTGACCGCGGCGATCGACCGCACCGACGCGTGGTGGCGGGACTGGGCCTCGCGCTGCCGGCACGACGGCCGGTACACCGCCCCGGTCAAGCGCTCGCTGCTCACCCTGCGCGCCCTCACGCACGAGGACACCGGCGGCATCGTGGCGGCGCCGACCACTTCCCTGCCGGAGGACCTCGGCGGCGTGCGGAACTGGGACTACCGCTACGTGTGGCTGCGGGACGCCGCCCTCACGCTGGAGGCCCTGCTCGCCCACGGCTACCTCGACATCGCCGACTCGTGGCGGCAGTGGCTGCTGCGCGCCGTCGCGGGTGCACCCGAGGACGTGCAGATCATGTACGGCATCGGCGGCGAGCGGCGCCTCGAGGAGTACACGGTCGACCACCTCACCGGGTACGCGGGCTCGCAGCCGGTGCGCATCGGGAACGCGGCCGCCACCCAGCTGCAGGTCGACGTCATCGGCGAGGTGATGGTCGCCCTGCACGCGGCCCGCTGCGCGGGGCTGCCGACGGACGTCTTCAGCTGGTCGATGCAGGCGGCGCTGCTCGACCACCTCGCCGGCATCTGGGACAGCCACGACAACGGCATCTGGGAGATCCGCGGCGACCTCCGCCGCTTCACCCACTCGCGGATCATGGCGTGGGCGGCCTTCGACCGCGGCGTGCGGGCGGTCGAGGACTTCGGCCGGCCCGGGCACGCCGACCTGTGGCAGCGCACCGCGAACGAGATCCGCGCCCTCGTGCTGCGCGAGGGCGTGGACCCCGAGCGCGGCAACCTCGTGCAGTACCTGGGAGGCCGCACGGTCGACGCGGCCCTCCTGCAGGCCGCCCAGGTCGGGTTCCTCGACTGGGACGACCCCGTCATGCTCGCGACCGTCCAGGCGGTCGAGCAGGACCTGCTGCGTGACGGCCTCGTGCTGCGCTACCGGGCCGAGACCGGCGTCGACGGCCTCGCGGGCGACGAGCACCCGTTCCTCGCGTGCTCGTTCTGGCTCGTCGAGCACTGGGCCCGCACCGGACGGGAGAAAGAGGCGACGGTGCTCATGGACCGTCTCGTCCACCTCGCGACACCCGGCCTCGGCCTGCTCGCCGAGGAGTACGACCCCGCCTCCGGCCTCTTCACCGGCAACTACCCCCAGGCCTTCAGCCACCTCGCCCTCGTGCGGGCGGCCGAGGCCCTCGACAGCGACGACGGCGCGCGGGAGGCGTGGTGAGCGGCTGGGCGCCTCGCGTGCTGCGTGTCGGTGACGACGGCGTCCCGGCCCTGCACACCGACCGCGACGGCCCGGCGGTGCACCTCGACCTCGGGCCGGTCGTGGTCTCGAAGGCCTCGGTGAGCGAGCAGGACAACGCCTGCTACGTGCTGACCCCGCGCTCCGGCGGCGGGCAGGTCCTCGTCGACGCCGCGGACGACGTGGGCACCGTGGTGGCGCTCGCGGAGGAGTCGGCCCTCGTCGCGGGGGTCGGCGCCGACGTCCGGGTGGTCGTGACGACGCACGGTCACTGGGACCACCACCGGGCGCTCCCGGACGCCGTCGCCGCGCTCGGCCCGGACCGGGTGCGGGTCGGGCGCGAGGACGCGGGTGACCTGCCGACCGGGGTGCCCGCCCCCGTCGGCGCGCTCGACCACGGGGACGTCGTCGAGGTGCCCGGGATGCGGCTCGACGTCGTCCACCTGCGCGGGCACACGCCGGGCTCCGTCGCCCTCGTCCTGCCCGGGACGGACGAGCACCCACCCGTCGCCGTCACCGGGGACTCGCTCTTCCCGGGCGGCGTCGGCAACACGTGGGGGTATCGCGAGCGCTTCGACTCCCTCCTGGCCGACGTGACGACGCGACTCTTCGACGTCCTGCCCGACGAGACCCTCGTCCTCCCGGGGCACGGCGACGGCACCACGCTGGGCGCGGAGCGCCCGGAGCTGCCGCGCTGGCGCGAGCGTGGCTGGTAGGCGGCGGTGCGGACCTACGAGGACTGGGACGGGCTGCTCGCCCGCGCCGCCCGGCACGGTGGCCGCTACCTCGCCGGGCTGCCGAGCCGCCGGGTCGTGCCCGCCGCCGGGTGGGACGCCGGGGCCCTGGGCGGGGCGCTGCCGGAGCAGCCGCAGGACCCGCACGAGGTCGTCGAGCTCCTCGCGACCGCCGCGGATGCGGGTCTGACCGCGACCGGCAGCGGCCGGTTCTTCGGCTTCGTCATCGGCGCCGCCCTGCCCGCGGCCGTGGCGGCGGACGTGCTCGGTGTCGCCTGGGACCAGAACGCCGGTCTGCGCGCCGCCTCGCCCGCGCACGCGGCGGTCGAGGACGCCGTGGAGCGGTGGGTGCTCGACCTGCTCGGCCTGCCACCGACCGCAACCGTCGGTCTCGTGCCCGGCGGGCAGTCCGCGAACTTCACGTGCCTGGCCGCCGCGCGGGACGCCGTCCTGCGGCGCGCGGGACACGACGTGGCGCGCGACGGGCTGACCGGCGCGCCCCGCGTCCACGTGCTCGTGGGCGCGGAGCGGCACGAGACGGTCGACCGGGCGCTGCGCTTCCTCGGCCTCGGAGCGCCGGTGCCGGTGGCGGTCGACGACCAGGGGCGGGTCCGGCCCGACGCCCTGACCGACGCCCTCGCGGCGGTCCCCGACGGCGCGCCGCTCGTCGTCGCGCTGCAGGCGGGCCACATCCACAGCGGAGGCTACGACCCGTTCGCCGAGCTCGTGCCCCTCGTGCACGCCCGTGGCGGCTGGGTGCACGTCGACGGCGCCATCGGGCTGTGGTCGGCCGCCTCGCCCCGCCTGCGCCACCTCGTGGCGGGGGTCGAGGAGGCCGACTCGTGGTCCACGGACGCCCACAAGACCCTCAACGTGCCGTACGACTGCGGTCTCGCGGTGGTCGCCGACCCCGGCGCGCTGCGCGCCGCGATGGGGATGCAGGCCGCCTACATGGTGCCGACCCCGGGCGACGCCCTCGAGCCGTTCGAGCGGACGCCCGAGTGGTCGCGGCGCGGTCGGGCCTTCGGCACGTGGGCGGCGCTGCGGAGCCTCGGGCGGGGCGGGGTCGCCGACCTCGTCGACCGGCTCCACGCGAACGCCCTGCGCACGGCGGCGGGCCTCGGCTCGGTCCCCGGCGTCGAGGTGCTCAACGACGTCGTCTCCACACAGGTGACGGTCGCCGTGGGCGACGACGCGACGACCCGGGCCGTCGTCGACCACGTCCTCGCCGACGGCCGGGTGTGGCTGTCCGGCTCGCGCTGGCGCGACCGGGCGGTGCTGCGCGTCTCCCTCGCCGGCTGGGCGACGGACGAGGACGACGTCGACCTCGCGGTGCAGGTCGTCCGCGAGGCCGTCGAGGCCGTCGGAGCCGCCCGGGCCGGGGGCTGACGGGCCATCAGACCCCGGCGGCCTGCATGCCCCTCAGCTCCTTCTTGAGGTCGCTGATCTCGTCGCGCAGCCGCGCGGCGACCTCGAACTGCAGCTCGGCGGCCGACGCGTGCATCTGGTCCGTCAGCTGCTGGATGAGGTCGGCGAGCTCGGCCTGCGGCATGCCCTCGTGCCGGCTCACCGGGACCGGAGCGACGGCGCCGCCGCGCGCCTTGCCGGTCGACTGCCGCCGGCCCGAGCCGCCGAGCAGCGCCCGCGTGTCCTCGTCCTCGCGCGCGATGAGGTCGGTGATGTCCGCGATGCGCTTGCGCAGCGGTGTGGGGTCGATGCCGTGCTCCCGGTTGTGGGCGACCTGGATCTCGCGGCGGCGGTTGGTCTCGTCGATCGCCTGCGCCATGGACGGGGTGATGGTGTCGGCGTACATGTGGACCTCGCCGGACACGTTGCGCGCCGCCCGGCCGATGGTCTGGATGAGCGAGGTGGAGGACCGGAGGAAGCCCTCCTTGTCGGCGTCGAGGATCGCGACGAGCGACACCTCCGGCAGGTCGAGGCCCTCCCGGAGCAGGTTGATGCCGACGAGGACGTCGTAGTCGCCCTGCCGCAGCTCGCGCAGCAGCTCGACCCGTCGCAGCGTGTCGACCTCCGAGTGCAGGTAGCGCACCCGCTCGCCCTGCTCGAGCAGGTAGTCGGTGAGGTCCTCCGCCATCTTCTTGGTCAGCGTCGTGACGAGGACGCGCTCGTCCTTCGCGACCCGGTCCCGGATCTCCGCGAGCAGGTCGTCGATCTGGCCGCGGGTGGGCTTGACGACGACCTTGGGGTCGACGAGGCCGGTCGGGCGGATGATCTGCTGGACGACGTCCCCGCGGACGCGGCCGAGCTCGTACGGTCCGGGCGTGGCGGACAGGTACACCGTCTGACCGATGCGCTCGACGAACTCCTCCCAGCGCAGCGGCCGGTTGTCCATGGCGCTCGGCAGCCGGAAGCCGTGGTCGACGAGCGTGCGCTTGCGCGACATGTCGCCCTCGTACATGCCGCCGATCTGCGGCACGGTGACGTGCGACTCGTCGATCACGAGGAGGAAGTCCTCGGGGAAGTAGTCGAGCAGGGTGTTCGACGGCGACCCGGGGGCGCGGCCGTCGAAGTGACGCGAGTAGTTCTCGACGCCCGCGCACGTGCCGACCTGGCGCAGCATCTCGATGTCGTACGTGGTGCGCATGCGCAGCCGCTGCGCCTCCAGCAGCTTGCCCTGCCGCTCGAGCTCGGCGAGGCGGTCGACGAGCTCGGCCTCGATCGTGCCGACGGCCCGCTCCAGCCGCTCGGGACCGGCGACGTAGTGCGACGCGGGGAAGATGTAGTACTCGTCCTCCTCGCGGACGATCTCGCCGGTCAGCGGGTGCAGCGTGTAGATGCGCTCGATCTCGTCGCCGAACAGCTCGATGCGGACCGCGAGCTCCTCGTACTGCGGGATGATCTCCACGGTGTCCCCCCGCACGCGGAACGTGCCGCGCGTGAAGGACAGGTCGTTGCGGGTGTACTGCATCTGCACGAAGCGACGCAGCAGCTCGTCGCGGTCCACCGTCTGGCCGACCTTGAGCCGGGCCATCCGGTCGACGTACTCCTGCGGCGTGCCGAGGCCGTAGATGCACGACACGGTCGAGACGACGATGACGTCGCGCCGGGTCAGCAGCGAGTTCGTCGCCGAGTGGCGCAGCCGCTCGACCTCCTCGTTAATCGAGGAGTCCTTCTCGATGTAGGTGTCGGACTGCGGGACGTAGGCCTCGGGCTGGTAGTAGTCGTAGTAGCTGACGAAGTACTCGACGGCGTTGTGCGGCAGCAGCTCGCGGAACTCGTTCGCGAGCTGCGCCGCGAGGGTCTTGTTCTGCACGAGGACGAGCGTGGGGCGCTGCACCTGCTCGACCACCCAGGCCGTGGTGGCCGACTTGCCCGTGCCGGTCGCCCCGAGCAGCACCGTGTCCCGGGCGCCGCCGTTGACCCGGCGGGCGATCTCGGCGATCGCGGCGGGCTGGTCGCCCGCGGGCTGGAACTCGCTGACGACCTCGAAGGGGGCGACGGAGCGCGTGATGTCGGTGACGGGACGCACAGGACTACGGTAAGCGGCCCCTCCGACACCCGGGACCGCGGCGGCGGGCCCCGCCGACCGGCTCAGGAGGGCTGCGGCGCCCCGGCGTCCGCGTCCGCCGCCGCTCGCCGCTGCGTCGGCACGCGCGGCGCGGGCAGCGGCGCGGGTCCCGGCCGCACGTCGGCGGGCAGCAGCTCGTGGACGACGACGCGGTGGACGCGCGCGACCCGGTCGAGCTCGACCTCGGCGACCCGGGCGAGCCGCACGTCGACGCCCGTCGGCAGGTCGACCGCCGCCACGGCGGCGTGCTCCTCCACCGTCACGTCGGCCGGGCGGCGCCGTCGCTCGACGTCGCGGAAGCGGTGCAGCTGCCAGGCGGCCCACACGAGCAGGCCGACGCACAGCGCCACCCCGGTCCCGCCGAGCGCGAGGACGAGGAGCAGCTGCGCCCGGCCCGTCGGCAGGCTCGCGACGCCGAGCAGCGCCGGGACGTCGAGGACCGACGCCACCAGCAGCGTGAGCAGGCCCCACGCCGCGACGGTGGTCCCGCCCTCGACGACACGGCGGCGACGCGACCGCTCGGCGGAGCGGTCGACGACGTGCTCGAGGACCCTCATGACGGCTCCCCCGCCGGTACGGCCGTCACGAGGCCGCGGTCGGGGCTGCTCCACGTGGCCCGCCCTCGCGGGGTGCGCCAGCCGAGGGTGAGGACGGCGGCGACGGCCGCGAGCATGCTGATGAGCCAGTACGCGAGCGGGTACCAGACGAGCCAGACGAGGGTGCGGTCACCCGCCGGCTCGTACGGCGCCTCGATGCGGCGGCTCACGGCGAACTGCAGGAGGCAGACGACGGCGACGACGACACCGGTCCACCGGACGACGGCGTTGCCGAGGTCGACGCCGAGGTCGGTGAGCGGGGTGCCTGCCGCGACGCCTTCCGCGAGGACACCGACGGTGGTCGCGGCGACGACGGCACAGGCCGCGAGCGCCCACGCGATGCTCACGACGGACTCCAGCAGGACCGGCCACATGCGCCGGCGGCGCCACGACAGCAGCGACGGGGCGTGCCGGACGAGCGTCTGCAGCCCGCCGCGCGCCCACCGGCGGCGCTGCCGCCACAGCCCGCCCACCGACTCCGGCGTGAGGATCCCGCACAGGGCCCGCGGCTCGTAGCGCACGTCCCAGTGGTCGCGCTGCAGCCGCCACGAGATGTCGATGTCCTCCGTCACCGCGGTGTCGGACCACCAGCCCACCCGGTGCAGCGCGGCGCGCCGGAACGCGCACACCGCCCCGGACACGGTGAAGACGCGGCCGTAGGTCCGCTGCGCGCGGCGCGTGAGGCCGACGATCGCGCTGAACTCCCCCACCTGCAGCCTCCCCAGCAGGGTGCTGCGGTTGCGGATGCGGGGGTTGCCGGCGACCGCGCCGACACGCGCGGTGGTGAGCAGGTGCGAGGCGAGCCACGCGACGGCGTGCTCGTCGAGCAGGGAGTCCCCGTCGACGCACACGAGGATGTCGGAGCGGGCGGCCAGGGCGGCGGTGCGCAGCGCGACGGCCTTGCCCTCGTTCGTGCGGAGCCGGATGACGCGCAGCCGCGGCTGCTCGGCGGCGAGGGCGAGCATCTGCTCCCACGTGTCGTCGGTGCTGCCGTCGTCGACCGCGACGACCTCCAGCGACGGCCACGACTGCTCGAGCGCGGCGGTCAGGGTCTCCCGGACGTTGGCCCCCTCGTCGTGGCACGGCACGAGGACGCTCACCAGGGGCGCGTCGGCCGGCAGCGGCGGCTCGTCGACGCCGGCCTGGCCGCGCTCGCGGCGGTACCAGAAGTACACGCCCCCGGTCAGCCACACGAGCGCCATCACGACCGGGTACGCCATGACGAGGAGCCCGAGCGTGTCCACGTACCAGGTCATCGGCCGGGCGGGCCGCGCCCCTGATCGGCCGTTCGGGCGGGCCGGGGGACGCCGACCCGACCGCGCCCCCGCGGCGCGGGCTCCTCGCGGTCAGCGCCGGCCGAAGCCGAAGGGGATGGGGATGCCGCCGCAGCAGCAGACCCCCCGCACCCGCTGGTGCGGGGTGAGCAGCCGGACCGCGCGGTAGCAGGCCGCGAACCGGGCGAGGGTCGGTACCGCGGAGCCGAGCAGACCGCTCGAGCGCAGGGTGCGCCGGACGGCCTGCGAGCACGACTCCCCGCCGTGGGCCACCCGGTGCGCGCACGAGGTGCGGGTCCTCGGCGACACCCGGACCTGGTACCAGGCGACAGCCCGGTCGGCGAGGCGCGCGGCCCGTGACACGCTGCCGGCGTCGGCGTCGGGGCGGTCGGGGGCAGGCCGGCCGGACGCGGGCCGGTCGAGGGCGGGGTCGGAGGCGCTCATGCCGCGCAGGTGCCCGCACCGGGACCGCGCAATCGCGGGAGCCGTCTCCTGCGCGTCACTCCGCGCCGCCGCGCTCCCGCTTGAGCCGGCCGCGCCGCTTCTTCGCCTCGATGCGCCGCTCCACCGACCGGCGGCTCGGGCGGGTCGGGCGTCGGGCGCGCGGCGGCGGCGCGAGCGCCTCGGCGAGGGTCCCGGCGAGCCGGGCGCGCGCCGCCTCGCGGTTGCGCAGCTGCTGACGGTGCTCCGAGGCGGTGACGGTGAGGACGCCGTCGACCAGCCGACCGGCGAGCCGCTCGAGCAGCCGGGCCCGCTGGGCCTCGTCGAGCCCGGGTACGTCGAGCGGCCGCACCGACAGCTCGACCCGGCTGTCGGTCGTGTTGACGCCCTGCCCGCCGGGGCCCGCGGACCGGCTGAAGCGCCACGCCAGCAGCCGGGCGGGCACGACGACACGGGCGGTGACGCGGAGGTCCCCCGAGGCGTCGTCGGTCGGCATGGTGGCAGTGTCCCGCGAGGGCGCCCCGGTGCTCAGCCCGGAGGCGCCCAGCCGGCGGCCTCGGCCCAGGCGCGCGCCGCCGGCCCCGCGACGTCGGCGAACCACGGCTCCTTCGCCGCGGCGTAGTCCGCGCGCACCGGGTGGTGGGCGGCGAGGCGGCGCTTGAGCGCCTCGTAGTCGGCGCGCGCCTGCTCGTCGGCGCGCAGCCAGTCGCGGAACAGCAGCGCGAAGGCGACCGGCGGGGTGCCGACCACCCGCACGTGGAGGTTGACGGGCTGAGCGGGGTCGGCCGAGGCGTGCAGGCGCTTCGGCCACGTGCCGTCGGGCGTGCCGGGTGCGGCACCCGCGGCCGCGGAGTCGACCCACCCGCCCTCGCGCCGGGGGAACCCGGCGTCGGCGAGGGCGTCGGCGAGGCCGTCGGCGACGGCGAGGTCGGCGACCACGAGCTGCAGGTCGACGACGGGCTTGGCCGCGAGGCCCGGCACGGCCGTCGAGCCGACGTGGTCGACCCGCAGGCCCCGCTCCCCCGCCGCCCGGACGACCCGGGCGGCGAGCCGGCGACCCGTCGCGTCCCAGGAGGGGTCGGCGTCGCGGAGGTCGGTCGCCGGGTCACGGGGCGGCTCGCGTCGCCCGCGCACCGCCGCCTCGAAGGGCACGAGCCGCTCACGCCAGAGCCGGTCGACGTCGCCGAGCAGCCGCTCGGGCGCGCCCGTGTTGTCGAGCCAGACGTCCGCGGCGGCGCGCCGGGCGTCGTCGTCGGCCTGCGCCGCCACACGGCGGCGGGCGTCGGGCTCGGTGCTGCCGCGCTCGGCGACGAGCCGGCGGACGCGCTCGTCGGCGTCGGCGTGGACGACGGCGGTGAGGTGGTACCGGTCCTCGTAGCCGAGCTCGACGAGCAGCGGCACGTCGTGCACGACGACGGCGTCGGTGCCCGCCTGCGCGAACGCCTGCTCGGTGAGCGCACGGATGCGCGGGTGGGTGATGCCCTCGAGCCGGTGCCGGGCGGCGGGGTCGGCGAAGACGAGCGCCCCGAGCGCGGCCCGGTCCAACGACCCGTCGGGCGCGAGCACGCCGGGGCCGAAGGCGTCGGCGACCGCCGCGAGCCCGTCCGTGCCGGGCGCGACCACCTCGCGGGCGAGCCGGTCGGCGTCGACGACCACGGCGCCGTGCCCGGCGAGGCGGCGGGCGACCGTCGACTTGCCCGCGCCGATCCCCCCGGTCAGTCCCACGCGCAGCACGCCGCGATCCTGCCACCGGGCGGAGCCTCGCCCCCGGCAGGCTTCCCGGTCGACCCCCCGCAGCCTGCCGCACCCGCGGGGGCACGGACGCACGCCCCCGGGGACGCCGGAGGCCCGGCCCCCCGAAGGGGACCGGGCCTCCTGTGCTGCGTCCGGCTCAGCGGCCGGTGAGCTTCTCCCGCAGCGCGGCGAGGGCCTCGTCGGAGGCGAGGGTGCCGCCACCGCTGGTGGAGGACGTGTCCTCGTCGGAGGAGTACGAGGAGCTGCTGGCGGCCGTGGCCGTGCCGGCCTCGAGCTCCGCCTTCTGCGCGGACTCGACCTGCTCCTTGTGGGCCTCCCAGCGCTTCTGCGCCTCGGCGTACTGCTTCTCCCACGCGGCCTGCTGCGTCTCGTAGCCGGGCAGCCACTCGCCGGTCTCGGGGTCGAAGCCCTCGGGGTACTTGTAGTTGCCCTGCTCGTCGTACTCCGCGGCCATGCCGTACAGCGTCGGGTCGAACTCCTCGACCGTGTCCGCGACGGAGGAGTCGTTGGCCTGCTTGAGCGACAGCGAGATGCGGCGGCGCTCGAGGTCGACGTCGATGACCTTGACGAAGATCTCGTCACCGACCTGCACGACCTGCTCCGGGATCTCGACGTGGCGCTCGGCCAGCTCGGAGATGTGGACGAGGCCCTCGATGCCGTCCTCGACGCGCACGAAGGCACCGAAGGGGACGAGCTTCGTGACCTTGCCGGGCACGACCTGGCCGAGGCCGTGGGTGCGCGCGAAGTGCTGCCACGGGTCCTCCTGCGTCGCCTTCAGCGACAGCGAGACCCGCTCGCGCTCCATGTCGATGTCGAGGACCTCGACCGTGACCTCCTGGCCGATCTCGACGACCTCGGTCGGGTGGTCGATGTGCTTCCACGACAGCTCGGAGACGTGCACGAGGCCGTCGACGCCACCGAGGTCGACGAAGGCACCGAAGTTGACCGTCGACGACACGACACCGGTGCGGATCTGGCCCCGGGCGAGCTGCTTGAGGAACGAGGTGCGGACCTCGGACTGCGTCTGCTCGAGCCACGCGCGGCGGGACAGGACCACGTTGTTGCGGTTCTTGTCCAGCTCGATGATCTTGGCCTCGAGCTCCTTGCCCACGTACGGCTGGAGGTCGCGCACGCGGCGCATCTCCACGAGGGAGGCCGGCAGGAAGCCGCGCAGGCCGATGTCGAGGATGAGCCCACCCTTGACGACCTCGATGACGGTGCCGGAGACGACGCCGTCCTCCTCCTTGACCTGCTCGATCTTGCCCCAGGCGCGCTCGTACTGGGCGCGCTTCTTGGACAGGATGAGCCGGCCCTCCTTGTCCTCCTTCTGGAGGACCAGGGCCTCGACCTCGTCGCCGACGGTGACGACCTCGTTGGGGTCGACGTCGTGCTTGATCGACAGCTCGCGGGAGGGGATGACACCCTCGGTCTTGTAGCCGATGTCGAGGAGGACCTCGTCGCGGTCCACCTTGACGATGGTGCCGGAGACGAGGTCGCCGTCCCCGAAGTACTTGATGGTCTCGTCGACCGCTGCGAGGAAGTCCTCCATGCTGCCGATGTCGTTGACCGCGACGGTCGCGACGGAGGAACGGGTGCTCGCAGGCTCGGTCGTGTGGGTGGTCATGAAGTAGTGGGCTCCGGATTGGTCGATGACCTGTGGTCAGGTCGCACACGGGCGTGCGCGTCGAAAGGGTATCGACGGCGATGACACAGGGTCAACGCGGCAGGTGGGACGGTCATTCCGGCCTTGTGCCAGGCTCGCGCCGTGGTGGACGGGACGACGGCGGGCATGACCGACGGGGTGCCGGCCGACGAGGCCGTGCGGGCGAACCGGTCCTGGTGGGACGCCGAGGCCGCCGGCTACCAGGCCGAGCACGCCGCCTTCCTCGCCGGGCTCCGGGGCGAGGGGCGCCGTGCGGCCGCGGGCCGCGCGCCCGCCGACCTGCCCGCGCGGCTCGTGTGGTGCCCGGAGGGGCTCGACGAGGCCGACGCCCGGCTGCTCGGGCCGGCCGGGTCGCTCGCCGGCGCGCGGGTGCTCGAGGTGGGTGCGGGCGCCGCGCAGGGCAGCCGCTGGGTGGCGGAGCAGGGCGGGCGGCCCGTCGCGCTCGACCTGTCGACGGGCATGCTCCGGCTGCGCGGGCCGGGCACCCCCGCCGTGCAGGCGGACGCGTGCCGCCTGCCGCTGGCCGACGCCTCGGTCGACCTCGCGTTCTCCGCGTACGGCGCCCTGCCCTTCGTCGCCGACGCCGGCGCCGTGCTCCGTGAGGTGGCCCGGGTGCTGCGCCCGGCGGGCCGGTTCGTCGCGAGCGTCACCCACCCGTTCCGGTGGGCGCTGCCGGACGACCCCGGCTGGGACGGCCTGCGGGTGTCGCTGTCGTACTTCGACCGTCGGGCCTACGTCGAGCGCGACGGCGGCCGGGTCGTCTACGCGGAGTACCACCGGACCGTCGGCGACTGGGTGCGCCTGGTCCGTGCGGCCGGGCTCGTGCTCGAGGACGCCGTCGAGCCCGAGTGGCCCGACGGGCTGGAGGACACGTGGGGCGGCTGGTCGCCGCTGCGTGGGCAGTACGTGCCGGGCACGCTCCTGCTGGTCTGCGCCCTGCCCTGAGGCCCGCCGCCCGGCGGGACGGCGATGAGTCCGACGCCGCGCCGTGGTCTGTCCTCACGACCGACGGCCGGATCCACCGGAGGGGCACGATGACCGCCACGTACACCTGGGACGTCTTCACGACCGTCGACGGGTTCGGCTCCTTCGTCGAGGGCGCCGACTGGGGCGGGTACTGGGGCCGACAGGGACCGGAGCTGCTGGAGCGCCGCGCCCGGCAGCTCGAGCCGCTCCCCCGGCTGGTGTTCGGGCCACGAGGTTCCGCGAGGTCGCCGGCGCCCTCGTCGCGGGTGAGGACCCCCTCACGCAGGACGAGTGGAACCGGCGGATGCTGCGGGCGCCCGAGACGGTCGTGTCCAGCACGCTCATGGCGGCCGGTCTCGTGGACCGGATGCAGCTGACCGTCTTCCCCGTCGTGTCCGGGCGTACCGGGACGAGCCAGGTCCTCCGGGGCGCCGAGGACTTCGACCTCGAGCTGCTCGAGAGCCACGTGCTCGACGGCGACGTGCTCGAACTCGTCTACCGGCCCACCCGCCACTGACCGTCCCGGGTGGGCCACGCCCTCCTACGCTCGTGCGGGGCCGCACCGCGCCCCGACCGCCCTCACCCCCGGGAGCCCCCGTGCACCTCGGCGTCGACAGCTTCGTGTCCCGCGTCACCGACCCCGGCACCGGCCACGTCGTCGGCCCCGTCGAGCGGCTCGCGCACCTGCTCGAGGAGATCGAGCTCGCCGACCGCGTCGGCCTGCACTCCTTCGGCATCGGGGAGCACCACCGCGAGGAGTACTACGACTCGGCTCCCCCGGTGATCCTCGGGGCCGCCGCCGCGCGCACGGAGCGCATCCGGCTCGGCAGCGCCGTCGCGGTCCTCAGCGCCAACGACCCGGTGCGGGTGTTCCAGCAGTTTGCCACCCTCGACCTGCTGTCCGGCGGGCGGGTCGACCTCGTCGTGGGACGAGGCTCCTTCACCGAGGCCTTCCCGCTGTTCGGGCTCGACCTGCGCGACTACGACGACCTCTTCACCGAGAAGCTCGACCTCCTGCTGCGCCTGCGCGACAGCACGCACGTCACGTGGTCGGGACGGCACCGGCCCGCGCTCACCGGGCAGGGCGTCTACCCCCGGCCCGCGCAGGACCCCCTGCCGGTCTGGGTGGGCGTGGGCGGCACCCCGGAGTCGTTCCTGCGCGCGGGCGTGCTCGGCCTGCCGCTCATGGTGGCGATCATCGGCGGCGAGCCCCGCCAGTTCGCCCCGCTGGTCCGGCTGTACCGCCAGGCCGGCGCCGAGGCCGGGCACCCGCCGGAGCGGCTGGCCGTCGGCCTGCACATGTTCGGCTACGTGGCCGAGGACGTGCGCACCGCCACCGACATCGTCTACCCCGGCTGGCACGAGATGTTCACGACCGTGTCCCGCGAGCGCGGCTTCCGGCCGCCGACCCGGGCGCAGTTCGACGCCACGAGCGGGCCCGACGGCGCCTTCGTCATGGGCGACCCCGACACCGTGGCGGCCAAGCTGGCGCGGGTGTCGGACCAGCTGGGGGGCGTGGACCGCGTGTCCATCCAGATGACGAACCCGCGCATGTCGCACGCGGACCTGCTGCGGGGCATCGAGCTGCTCGGCACGGAGGTCGTCCCCCGCCTCGCCGCGTCCTGACGCACGCCGGGCTCGCGGGAGCGGCTCGGGGCCGCCCTAGTGCGCGGCGTCGAACCAGGAGCCGCCGACGCCCACCGACACGTCGAGCGGGACGGCGAGGTCCGCCGCGCCCGCCATCTGCTGCACGACGAGCTCGCGGACGTCGTCGAGCTCGTCGGCGGCCACCTCGAGCACGAGCTCGTCGTGGACCTGCAGGAGCATGCGCGAGCGGGCGCCCGCGGCGTCGAGGCCGGCCTGCACCCCGAGCATCGCGACCTTGACGAGGTCGGCGGCCGAGCCCTGGATCGGCGCGTTGAGCGCCATCCGCTCCGCGGCCTCGCGGCGCTGCCGGTTGTCGCTCGTGAGGTCCGGCAGGTACCGGCGCCGACCGAGGATCGTCGCCGTCCAGCCGTCGCGCCGGGCCTGGTCGACGACCCCGCGCAGGTAGTCCCGCACGCCGCCGAAGCGCTCGAAGTACTCGTCCATGAGCGCGCGGGACTCCTCGACCGGCGTCCGCAGCTGCCGCGACAGCCCGAAGGCGCTGAGCCCGTACGCGAGCCCGTAGCTCATCGCCTTGACCTTGGCCCGCATCTCGGGCGTGACGTCGGCGGGCTCCACCTCGAAGACGCGCGAGCCGACGAAGCGGTGGAGGTCCTCCCCGGAGCGGAAGGCCTCGATGAGGCCGGCGTCGCCGGACAGGTGCGCCATGATCCGCATCTCGACCTGGGAGTAGTCGGCGCTCATGAGGCAGCCCATCGCCCCCCGGCCGTCCTCCCCGACCACGAAGGCGTCGCGGATGCGACGGCCCTCCTCGGTCCGGATGGGGATGTTCTGCAGGTTGGGGTCGGTCGACGACAGCCGCCCGGTCGCGGCGATGGTCTGCTGGAACGTCGTGCGGATGCGCCGGTCCGGCCCGACCGTCGCGAGCAGACCCTCGACGGTCTGGCGGAGCCGTATGGCGTCGCGGTGCTCGAGCAGGTGGAGCAGGAACGGGTGCTCGGTGCGCTCGTACAGGTCCTGCAGCGCCTCGGCGTCGGTGGTGTACCCCGTCTTGGTCCGCTTCGTCTTCGGCATGTCGAGCTGCTCGAACAGGACGCGCTGCAGCTGCTTGGGCGAGCCGAGGTTGATCTCCTCCCCCACCTCCGCGTACGCCAGGCGCGCCGCTTCCGACACGCGGACGTCGTAGTGCTCGCGCAGGCCCTCGAGCCGCTCGACGTCGACCGCGATGCCGGCGTCCTCCATGCGGGCGAGCACGCGCAGCAGCGGCAGCTCGACGTCGGTGAGCAGCGCCGTGCCCTCGCGCTCGTCGAGCTCGCGGGCGAGGACCACGTCGAGCTCGGCGACCGCGGCGGCCCGGATCCCGGCGCGCTGCTCCCGCGTCGCGCGGGCCGCCTCGAGCAGGTCGTCCTCGTCACCGCCCGCGGCGCCGTCCAGGCCCAGCGAGAGCTGGTCCTCGACGGACTGCTCGTCCTCGGCCACCTCCGCGCCGTCGACCAGGCTGCGGTGCAGGTGCCGGACCGCGAGGTCGGCGAGGTCGTAGGAACGCTGGTCGGGCCGGCACAGGTAGGCGGCGAGCGCGGTGTCGCTCACCACGAGGCCGTCGGGCAGCCCGGCGGTGCCGGCCGTGCCGGCGGTGCCCGCGGGACGCGACAGCAGGTGCAGCTGCGGCTTGGCGTCGTGCAGCACGAGCGCCGGACCGCCGCCGGCGCGCGCGAGGTCGAGGAGCACGGGCGCCGGCACGGTGACGACCTCCCCCACCTGCCCGTCGTCGTCGGCCGTCGCGAGCGCGACGGCCTCCACGGCGCCGTCGTCGGCCACGACGAGCTCGGCGCCGAGCCGCTCCCCCGCGGCACGCCCGCCCCACCAGCCGCGGGCGGCGTCCTCGTCCAGGCGCGTGACCGTGAGCGCGTAGCCCTCGGTGGCGGTCGGCTCGTCGTTGTCGAGCGTCGCGAAGATGCGGTCGCGCAGGACCCGGAACTCCAGGCCGTCGAAGACCGTGTGGATGGCGTCGCGGTCCCACGGGCGCTTCTCGAGCTCCGCGACGTCGACGTCGAGCGCGAGGTCGCCGACGAGGCGGTTGAGGCGCCGGTTGCGCTCGACGTCGGACAGGTGCGCGCGCAGGTTCTCCCCCGCCTTGCCCTTGATGGTGTCGACCGCGCCGATGACGCCCCCCAGGCCGCCGTGCGCGAGCAGCCACTTCGCGGCCGTCTTGGGGCCGACGCCCGGGACGCCGGGCAGGTTGTCGCTGTCCTCCCCGACCAGGGCGGCGAGGTCCGGGTACAGCGACGGCGGCACGCCGTAGCGCGCCTCGACCGCCGCCGGGTCCATGCGCGACAGCTCCGACACGCCGCGGACCGGGTAGAGCACGGTGACGTGGTCGTCGACGAGCTGGAAGCTGTCGCGGTCGCCGGTGACGACGAGCACGTCGTGCCCGGCCTCGCGGCCTTGCCGCGTGAGCGTGCAGATCACGTCGTCGGCCTCGAAGCCCTCGGCCGTCACCTGCCGGATGCCCATGGCGTCGAGGACCTCGCGGATGAGCGGGACCTGCCCCGAGAACTCCGACGGGGTGGCCGAGCGGTTGGCCTTGTACTCGGCGTACTCCGCGGTGCGGAAGGTCTGCCGGGAGAGGTCGAAGGCGACGGCGAGGTGGGTGGGCTCCTCGTCCCGCAGGACGTTGATGAGCATGGAGGTGAAGCCGTAGACGGCGTTGGTGGTCTGGCCCGTGCTCGTGGAGAAGTTCTCCGCCGGCAGCGCGTAGAACGCGCGGTACGCGAGCGAGTGACCGTCGACCAGCAGCAGGCGTCCCACCCGAGCCACCCTAGGCTCCCGGTGTGACACCGACCGACGAGGACGCCGAGCGCCTGGAGCAGGTCCGCGCGGGCACCCCGGGCACGCTCATCGAGCGGCTCGGCATCGACCTGCTCGAGGTCTCCGCCGACCGGCTCGTCGCCACGATGCCGGTCGCCGGCAACACCCAGCCGTACGGCCTGCTGCACGGCGGGGCGAGCGTCGCGCTCGCCGAGACCCTCGGCTCCGTCGGCGCCATGCTCGCCGCCGGCGAGGGCCGCGTGGCGGTCGGGGTCGACATCAACGCCACGCACCACCGAGCCGTGCGCGAGGGCGTGGTGACGGGCACGGCGACCGCGCTGCAGCTCGGCCGCACGCTCGCCTGCTACGAGGTCGTCGTCACCGACGCCGACGGCCGACGGGTCTGCACCGCGCGCATCACGTGCCTGCTGCGCGACGCCGTGCCGGGCGCCTCGACCGCCCCGACGCGGGCGTGACCCTCTTCGTCGGCGCCGGCACCGTCCTCAACGTCGTCACGGTCCTCGTCGGCGGGACGGTCGGGCTGCTGCTCGGCGCGCGCCTGCCGGACCGGGTCCGCGACGTCGCGATGGCCGCGCTCGGCCTCGGCACGTTGTCCATCGCCGTGCTCTCGGTGCTCGACGTGCAGGACCCCGCGCTCGCGGAGGCGGTCGGGGCGGGCGCCGCCCTCGTGGTGCTCGGCTCGGCCCTGCTCGGCGGGGTGCTGGGGGCGCTGCTGCGGATCGAGGAGCGCCTCGAGCGCCTCGGTCACCGCCTGCGGGCCCTGCTGCTGCGCGTCGGCGGGACCCGACGGACCCCGGGCGACGGCGAGGCCGGGGAGCACCGCTTCGTCGAGGGCTTCGTGACCGCCTCGCTCGTGTTCTGCGTGGGGCCGCTGACGGTGCTCGGCGCCGTCAACGACGGGCTCGGCCGCGGCATCGACGAGCTGGCCGTGAAGTCTCTGCTCGACGGTGTCGCCGCCGCGGCGTTCGCGTCGGCGCTCGGTTCCGGCGTGCTGCTGAGCGCGCTGTCCGTCGCGGTCGTGCAGGGCACGCTCACCGTGGTGGGGGCGCTGCTCGGCGACCTGCTCGACGCCGCGCAGGTCGCGGCGCTGTCGGCCACGGGCGGCCTGCTGCTGCTGGGGGTCGGTCTGCGGCTGCTGCGCGTGAAGGAGGTGCCGGTCGGCGACCTGCTCCCCGCCCTCGTCGTGGCGCCGGTCCTGGTGGCGCTCGTCCGTTCGGCGACAGGGTGACTCCGACCGCAGGACGTTCCGGTCCTCGTGTCACTTTCCGGTGAACTTTCCGCCCGGCGGGGTCCCAACCGGTACCGAGTGTGGCTAGAGTCCGGCGTCACCGCCTGCGGCCCAGCCGCGGGTGTCCCCTGCCTCAACCCCCCTGCCACGACGGAGGAACACGGGTGCGTCGACTCCTCGCGCTCGCCGGGCTCGCCCTGGCACTGACAGCCGCCGGGCCGGCGGCAGCCGCTCACGCGGCAGCCGCCCCCGAGGCCGCACCGCCACCCGCGGCCGTCCTCGCGTCGGGGGGTGAGGAGGAGGGCGGCGAGACGATCAACGTCCGCGTGCGCGACGACGAGACGCGGGAGGACGTCCCCGGCGTCCCGGTGACCGTCCGCTTCGAGGGCGACGTCGTCGGCGAGGGCGAGACCGACGCCGAGGGCACCGTGAGCTTCGACGTGCCGCAGCCCGGCGAGTACGAGATCGAGCTCGACCTGTCCGTGCTGCCGGAGGACGCGGACCTGGGCGTGGAGGAGAACCCCTTCACCACCCGCGTCGACCCCGGTACGCCGCGCACGGTCGCGTTCCGCCTGCAGGCGGGCATCGGCGACGGCACCGAGGGCGCCGCCGACGTCGGCGGCTTCTTCGCCGAGATCCCGTGGAACCGCCTGCCGCAGCTCGTGGTGTCGGGCCTGCGGTTCGGGCTCATCCTCGCCCTCGCCGCCATCGGCCTGTCGCTGGTGTTCGGCACGACGGGCCTCACCAACTTCGCCCACGGCGAGCTGGTGACCTTCGGCGCGCTCATCACGTACTCGTTCCACGTGGTCGCCGGCCTGCCCCTGCTCGTCGCGGCCCCGCTGGCGCTCCTGGCCGCGGCCGCGTTCGGCTGGGTGCAGGAGACGGCGGTCTGGCGCCAGCTCAGACGCAAGCAGATCGGGCTCATCGCCATGATGATCTTCTCGATCGGCCTGAGCTTCTTCCTCCGGTACGGCTTCCTCTACCTGTACGGCGGGCAGACGGTCTTCTACCAGGACTTCGCGGCGCAGGCGCCGCTGGCGTTCGGCTCCGTCCGGATCCCGCCGTCGCACCTCATCGTCATGGGCATCTCGGTCGTCGTGCTCATCGCCTTCGCCCTCGGCCTGCTCTACACCCGCATCGGCAAGGCGACCCGCGCGGTGAGCGACAACCCGGCCCTCGCGGCGGCGAGCGGCATCGACGTCGACGGCGTCATCCGGGTCGTGTGGGTCGTCGGCACCGCGCTCGCGGCGCTGTCGGGCATGTTCTTCGGCCTCACCCAGGGGATGAACTTCCTCCTGGGCTTCCAGCTGCTCCTGCTCATCTTCGCCGCGGTCGTCCTCGGCGGCCTCGGGACGGCGTTCGGCGCCATGCTCGGGGCGGTCTTCGTCGGCCTGCTCATCGAGGTGAGCACGCTCGTGATCCCGCCGGAGCTGAAGAACGTCGGCGCCCTGGCGGTGCTCATCATCATCCTGCTCGTGCGGCCGCAGGGCCTGCTCGGGCGTCGCGAGCGCGTGGGCTGAGGAGACGACCACCATGGACTTCGGGAGCATCCTCAACAACGCCGCGGCCAACGTCCTCGGCATCGACACGCTCGTGTTCTGCCTCGCCGCCATCGGCCTCAACGTGCACTTCGGCTACACGGGCCTGCTGAACTTCGGCCAGGCGGCCTTCGTGGCGATGGGCGCCTACGGCGTCGGCATCACGGTCGCCTACCTCGACCAGCCGCTGTGGGTCGGGTTCCTCGTCGGCCTCGCCGCCGCGACGGTCCTCGCCCTGCTCCTCGGCATCCCCACGCTGCGGCTGCGGGCGGACTACCTCGCGATCGCCACCATCGCGACCGCCGAGATCTGGCGGTTCGTGGCCCGCTCCAGCGCCGCCGACGAGTGGACGGGCGGCTCGAACGGCATCAACGGCATGGCGCGCGACTTCTACGCCGCCAACCCGTTCCCGTCGGGCAGCTACGGGTTCGGCCCGTGGACGTACAGCGAGCGCGGCCTCTGGATCCGCGTCTTCGCCGTGCTCCTCATCGCGCTGTCGCTGCTCGTCGTGTGGCTGCTCGTGCGCTCCCCGTGGGGTCGCGTGCTCAAGGGCATCCGCGAGGACGAGGACGCCGTGCGCAGCCTCGGCAAGAACATCTTCGCCTACAAGATGCAGGCGCTGGTCCTGGGCGGCGTCATCGGCGCCCTCGCCGGCTTCGTGCTCAGCCTGTCGCGCGGCTCGGTGCAGCCGGACAACTACGCGACGCAGCTGACCTTCCTCGCCTACACCGCGCTCCTGCTCGGCGGCGCCGCCCGCTTGTGGGGCCCGGTGCTCGGGGCCGTCATCCTGTGGGTCACCCTGTCCCTGACAGACACGATCCTGCGCGGCGCCGTCGGCGCCGGCTACATCCCGACCTGGCTCATGGACGGTGTCCAGGTCGGCCAGTTCAGGTTCATCCTGGTCGGACTCGCGCTCATGCTCCTCATGGCGTTCCGACCGCAGGGGATCCTGGGCGACCGGAGGGAGCTGGTCCTCGATGCCCGCTGATCTGAACGAGTCCCACGACGACGGCGCGACGGCCACCGCCGAGCGCGGCGGCACGTACCGGGAGCGTGCGACCGCCGCGCTCGCCGACGTCCCGCACGAGCCCGGCGCCCGCAAGCCTGACCCCATCCTCGTCGCCGACGGCGTCGTGCGGCGCTTCGGCGGCCTCACCGCGGTCGACGTCGAGCACGTGGAGATCCAGCGCAACGCCATCACGGCGCTCATCGGGCCGAACGGCGCCGGCAAGACGACGCTGTTCAACCTGCTGACCGGCTTCGACACGCCGAGCGAGGGCAGCTGGACGTTCGAGGGCGACCCGATCTCGAAGCTGTCCGCGCACAAGCTCGCCCGCCGGGGCATGGTGCGCACCTTCCAGCTCACCAAGGCGCTGTCGCGCCTGACCGTGCTGGAGAACATGCGCCTCGGCGCCCAGGGCCAGCGAGGTGAGCGGCTGCTGCCGGCCCTGCTGCCGTTCCTGTGGCACGCGCAGGAGAAGGAGATCAGCGCCCGCGCCGAGGAGCTCCTCGCCCGCTTCAAGCTCGACGCCAAGAAGGAGGACTTCGCGGGGTCGCTGTCGGGCGGGCAGCGCAAGCTGCTCGAGATGGCCAGGGCGCTCATGAGCGACCCGACGATGGTCATGCTCGACGAGCCGATGGCGGGCGTGAACCCGGCGCTCACCCAGTCGCTGCTCGGGCACGTCAAGGACCTGCGCGAGCAGGGCATGACGGTGCTGTTCGTCGAGCACGACATGGACATGGTCCGCGACATCTCCGACTGGGTCATCGTCATGGCCCAGGGCAAGATCGTCTCGGAGGGGCCGCCGGACGCCGTCATGGCGGACCCGGCCGTCATCGACGCCTACCTCGGCGGGCACCACGACGAGCCGCTCGACGAGGAGGACCGGGCCATGGCCGAGCCCGGTGGCCTGCACTACCGGCACGAGGAGGGGCCGGCGACGTCCGCCGGGACCGCTCCCCGCCACGAGGAGGGACGCGCGTGAGCGAGCCCACGACCACCCCGACGACCCCGACGGCCCCGAGCGGGTCCGGCTCGACCGTCACCAGCCGCGACGACCACCTCGCCGGGGCGGAGAAGGCGCAGATCCGCGTCGACGAGCTCGTCGCGGGCTACCTGCCCGGCGTCAACATCCTCAACGGCACCGACCTGTACGTCGGGCCCGGCGAGCTCGTCGGCATCATCGGCCCGAACGGCGCGGGCAAGTCGACGCTGCTCAAGGCCATGTTCGGCCTCGTCAAGGTCCGCTCCGGCAGCATCATGCTGCGCGGCGAGGACATCACGGGCCTCAAGGCGAACAAGCTCGTGAGCAAGGGCGTCGGCTTCGTGCCGCAGACCAACAACGTGTTCCCCTCCCTCACCATCGAGGAGAACATGCTGATGGGCTGCTACCAGGACCCGAAGAAGTTCAAGGACCGCTTCGACGTGGTCGTCGACCTCTTCCCCACCCTCGGTGAGCGGCGCGCGCAGCGGGCGGGCTCGCTGTCCGGCGGTGAGCGGCAGATGGTCGCCATGGGCCGGGCCCTCATGATGGACCCGAGCGTGCTCCTGCTCGACGAGCCGTCCGCGGGGCTGTCGCCGGCCAAGCAGGACGAGGTCTTCCTGCGCACCCGCGAGATCAACAAGACGGGCGTGTCCGTCGTCATGGTCGAGCAGAACGCGCGCCGCTGCCTGCAGATCTGCGACCGGGGCTACGTGCTCGACCAGGGCCGCAACGCCTACACCGGCACCGGCCGCGGCCTCGCCAACGACCCGAAGGTCATCGAGCTCTACCTCGGCACCCTCGCCCAGGCCACCTGAGCCCGGCCGCCGCCGGCGCCGACGCGGACCCGTGCCCCCGCGTGGGGTGCGGGTTCGTCGTCGTCCGGGACGCTGCGCTCCGACCCGGCGGCCGACGCTCACGGCGTCCCGGTCGGCACGTCCCTGCGTGCGGCCGCGACGACGCCGCCAGGGCTGCACCACAGCGCCGACGACTGCCTCAGCGGCCCCCACGGGACCACCACGGCTGCGCTGCAGCACCCGGAGGGCTCCGCGCGCGCCGGGGACATCCGCGCTGCCAGGACGCCTCCCCGCGGCCCGGACGGCCCGACTCCGGGCCGTCCCGAGGGCTGCGGCTCGGGGCCGAGGCCGACCCCTGCCACCACCAGGGCTGCACCGCAGCCCGGAGGACGCCCCTGGCCCGCGACGCCGCCCTGAGGGCTGCGGTGCAGCCAGGAGGGCCCGCGGGGGGGTGGATGGCTCGAGCGAGGTCCTGTGCCGCGCCGTACCCCGCCCGGCGACGGGACCGGGCCGTCGTGGCCCCCGTACGACGCAGCGGCCCCCCACCCCGGGTCGGGGTGGGGGGCCGCTGCGCGTGCGGGTCGTCGGACCTGTCAGATGGTGCCGGACAGGCTGTCGACGCGCGTGATCTTGTTCTCGGCGTCGTACTCGAAGATGCCGATGGTGGCCTCGGTCGGGTCACCCTGGTCGCTCATCTCGATCGGGCCGGAGACACCGTTGTAGTCGATGTCCTCGCCACCGTCGAGCAGCTCGACGCACTCCGCGAACGAGGTGCACTCGGTGCCCTCACGGGTGACGTCCGGGATGGCCGCACCGATCTCGGTGCCCGCGTCGCTGCCGGCCGCGACCGCCGCCAGGGCGATCACGACGGCCGCGTCGTAGGACTCGGCCGCGTACGAGAAGTCGGTCAGCGAGCTGTCGACCTCGAGCAGGCGGTTCTGGAACTCCTCCGGGGCCTCGGCGCCCGGCAGCGTGCCCTTGTTGCCCTCGAGCGTGCCCGCGGGCAGGTTGGTGTCGCTGTCGGAGCTGTAGTCGGCGAGGTTGCCGTCGACGAAGTACGTGGGGACCTCGGTCGGGGGCAGGCCCTGCGCGACCATCTCGTTGACGATCTGGACGGTCTCGGCGAAGCCGATGAGGACGACGCACTCCGCGCCCGCGTCGGCGACCTGGGTCACCTGGGCGGAGAAGTTGTTCGTGCCCTCCGGGTAGAGGATCGGCTCGGTGACGAGCGTGCCGCCGCCGGCGTCGAGCGAGGCGGTGAAGTTCTCCGCCAGGCCGGTGCCGTACGGGTCGTCGAGCACGATGGCGGCGACGTCGAGGCAGCCGTCCTGGACGAGCAGGTCACCGAGGACCCGGCCCTGGAGGACGTCCGACGGGGCCGTACGGAAGTACAGGCCGTTGTCGTCGTAGTCCGTGAAGTCGGGGCTCGTGTTGGCCGGCGAGAAGTGGACGACGCCGGCACCGGTGATCTGGTCGATGACGGTGAAGGACACACCGGAGGACGCCGCACCGATGATCGCGTCGACGCCCTCGCCGAGTAGGCGCGTGACGGTCTGGGTCGCGATGTCGGTGGTCGTGTCGCCGGAGTCGCCGTCGATCTTGACGACGTCGTTGCCGAGCACGCCGCCGGCCTCGTTGATCTCCTGGACGGCGAGCTCGACGCCCGCGAACTCGGGCGGCCCGAGGAACGCGAGGCTGCCGGTCTCCGGCAGCAGCGTGCCGATGGTGAGCGTTCCGTCGCCGGAACCGGTGGCCTCGCCGGAGGCCTCGGTCGAGGGCTCCGCAGCCATGGTGTCCTCCATGGTGGGCTCCGCGGCAGCGGTGTCGTCACCACCGGCGGCTGCGGTGTCTTCGGGCTCGCTGTCGCCGCCGCCACAGGCGGCCAGCGTGATACCGGCGATACCGAGGACGGCGACGGTCTGCCATCCACGCATGCGTCGGGTCATGTGAGGTGCTCCTTCGGGACAAAGGGCCGTCCGCACCGGGCGGTGCGGTTGACGACGAAACGTAGTCGAACGGATGGTCGGCGTCAGTAGTCTGGGCCCACGGTTACCGAGGCGTTGCAGGTTCGTGACCTGCCGAGCCCCGAACACCGAAGAAGCTGCGGTGGCGGTACCGCGACGGTCGCGCTGCGTGAGCGCTCAGCGCCCGCCCGGCTTGCCCGCGTTCGCGGCCGCCGCGAGCACCCCGGAGGCGACCTCGCGCATGGACAGGCGACGGTCCATCGACGTCTTCTGGATCCAGCGGAAGGCCTCGGGCTCGCTCATGCCGTACGTCGACTGCAGGGCCGCCTTGGCCCGCTCCACGAGCTTGCGGGTCTCGAGGCGGTCGGCGAGGTCGGCGACCTCGTCCTCCAGCTGCACGAGCTCCTGGTGGCGGCTGACCGCGATCTCCAGGGCGGGCAGGAGGTCGGCCGCGGTGAAGGGCTTGACGACGTACGCCATGGCCCCCGCGTCGCGGGCGCGCTCGACGAGCTCGGTCTGGCTGAAGGCCGTGAGGAGCACGACGGGGGCGATCCGCGCGGACGCGATGCGCTCCGCGGCGCTCAGGCCGTCGAGCTTGGGCATCTTGATGTCGAGGACGACGACGTCCGGACGCTGCTCCTCGGCGAGGCGCATCGCGCTCTCGCCGTCACCCGCCTCGCCGACCACGTCGTAGCCGGCCTCGGTGAGCATCTCGACGAGGTCGAGCCGGATGAGCGCCTCGTCCTCCGCCACCACGACCCGGCGGCGCGAGCCCGACCGGGGGTCGGACGCACGCTGCTCACCGGCGTCGGGGGCGTCCTGGGTACCGGTCGTGCCGACCGGCGGGAGGAACGGGTCGCTGACACCCGTCGTCGCGTCGTCGCTGTTGGCCACGGCGGTAGCCTAGCGGCCGTCGACGACGGGTCCTGTCCGGCCGGGTTGGTGGAACGGCAGACACGGCGCACTCAAAATGCGCTGCCCTCTGGGCGTGGGGGTTCGAATCCCCCACCCGGCACCCAGGGCCCGGCGGCCTACGTCTCGTAGGCCGGGGCGACCGCGGCCACCGCGTCGCCGACGCGGTGCACGCGCAGCGCGTTGGTGGACCCGGGGATGCCGGGCGGGGAGCCCGCCACGACCACCACGGTGTCGCCCTCGGCGCCCAGGCCGTGCTTCAGCATCGAGTCGTCGACCTGGCGGACCATGTCGTCGGTGTGCAGGACGGTCGGCACGAGGAAGGCCTGCACGCCCCACGACAGCGCCAGCTCGCGGCGCGCCTCCTCCGAGGGCGTGAAGACGAGCAGCGGGATGGGGCTGCGCAGCCGGCTCATGCGCTTGGCGGAGTCGCCGGACTGGCTGAAGCAGCACAGGTACTTCACGCCGAGCGTCGAGCCGACCTCGGCGGCCGCGCGGGTGATGGCGCCGCCCTTGGTGCGCGGACGGGTGCCGAGCGGGGCGATCCGGTCCAGCCCGTGCTCCTCGGTGTTGCTGATGATGTCGGCCATCGTGCGGACCGCGTCGAAGGGGAACTGCCCGACGCTCGTCTCACCGGACAGCATGACGGCGTCGGCCCCGTCGAGGACGGCGTTGGCGACGTCGCTGGCCTCGGCGCGCGTGGGGCGCGGCGCGGAGATCATCGACTCGAGCATCTGCGTCGCGACGATGACGGGCTTGGCCTGCCGGCGCGCGAGCTCGACGGCCCGCTTCTGCACGAGCGGCACCTCGTACAGCGGCAGCTCCACGCCGAGGTCGCCGCGCGCGACCATGATGCCGTCGAAGGCGTCGACGACCTCGCGCAGGTGCTCGACGGCCTGCGGCTTCTCGACCTTGGCGATGACGGGGCGGCGCACCCCCTCCTCGTCCATGACCGCGCGGACCCCGTCGGCGTCGACCGCGTTGCGGACGAACGACAGCGCGACGAGGTCGACGCCGAGCCGCAGCCCGAAGCGGAGGTCCTCGACGTCCTTGTCGGTGAGGGCGGGCACGCTCACGGCCACGCCCGGCAGGTTGAGGCCCTTGTTGTTCGACACGCGGCCACCCACGACGACCTCGGTCCGCACGCGCGGACCGTCGACCGACAGCACCCGCAGCGACAGCCGGCCGTCGTCGATGAGGATGGTGTCGCCGGCGGACACGTCCCCGGGCAGGCCCGCGTACGTCGTGGAGACCTGCTCGCCGTCGCCGACGACGTCCTCGGTGGTGACCGTGAACTCCGCGCCGGGCACGAGCTCGGTGGCGCCCTCGGCGAAGCGGCCGAGGCGGATCTTCGGACCCTGCAGGTCGAGCAGGATCGCGACGTTGCGGCCCGTGGCCTCCGCCGCCGCCCGCACGTCGGCGAAGTTCTGCTCGTGGTCGGAGTGGTCGCCGTGGCTGAAGTTCATGCGGGCGACGTCCATGCCCGCCTCGACGAGCTGGCGGATCCGGTCCGTGCCGGCGACCGCCGGGCCGAGGGTGCAGACGATCTTCGCGCGACGCATGGCGCCCACGCTAGTCGTCGCCGCGGGCGCTCCGTGCGCGCGGGTCCAGGGCGCGGACCCGCGCGCACACGCGTGCGACGACGCCGCCGGCCGCCTCAGGCCGGCGCGACGATCCGCTGCCAGACCTCCTCGCCGTCGACGTCGAGGCCCTCGGCCTCGGCCTCGGCGCGGACGGCGAGGACGCGGCGGTACTCGCGCGGCACGACCTTGCTCACCCGGGCGCGCAGCACGTCGGGCTCGAGCACGAGGTCCTCCGCGACGAGCGAGCCCGTCTCCTCCACGTGGCGGCGCAGCAGCGGCAGCAGCAGCTCGACGTCGGCGTCGTCGACGGGCTCGACGTCGACGAGCTCGCGGTTGACCCGCCCCTCGCGCAGGTCGAGCACGTACGCGACCCCACCGGACATGCCGGCGGCGAAGTTGCGCCCGGTGCGCCCGAGCACGACGACCGTGCCACCCGTCATGTACTCGCAGCCGTGGTCGCCCACGCCCTCCACGACGACTGTCGCGCCGGAGTTGCGCACGCAGCAGCGCTCGCCGACCTCGCCCTGGATGAGGATCTCCCCCGCCGTCGCGCCGTAGGCGATGACGTTGCCGCCGATGATGTTGCGCTGGGTGTTGAAGCGCGTGCCCCGGTGCGGCCGGACCACGATCCGCCCGCCGGACAGGCCCTTGCCGACGTAGTCGTTGGCGTCGCCCCACAGCCGCAGGGTGATCCCGCGCGGCAGGAACGCCCCGAGCGACTGCCCGGCGGAGCCGGTGAGCGTGATGTCGATGGTGTCGTCGGGCAGGCCCTTCTCGCCGTGGCGCAGGGTCACCTCGTGGCCGAGCATCGTCCCGACCGTGCGGTTGATGTTGCGCACCGGCACGTCGATCCGGACCGGCTCACCACGCTCGAGGGCGTCCGCGGACATCTGGACGAGCGTCTGGTCGAGGGCCTTCTCCAGGCCGTGGTCCTGGTCGACGACCTTGTGGCGCGCCGCGCCGGCGGGGACGCCCTCCGGCTGGTGCAGCACGCCGGACAGGTCGAGGCCGTCGGCCTTCCAGTGCTCCTCCGCGCGGCGCGTGTCGAGCAGGTCCGCCCGGCCCACGGCCTCGTCGACCGAGCGCAGCCCGAGGGCCGCGAGGTGCTCGCGCACCTCCTGGGCGACGAAGCGGAAGAACGTCTCGACGAACTCCGGCTTGCCGGCGAACTTGGCCCGCAGCCGCGGGTCCATGGTCGCCACGCCGACCGGGCACGTGTTGAGGTGGCAGACGCGCATCATGACGCAGCCGGACACGATGAGCGGGGCGGTGGAGAAGCCGAACTCCTCCGCGCCCAGCAGCGCCGCCACGACGACGTCGCGGCCGGTCTTCATCGCGCCGTCGACCTGCACGGTGATGCGGTCGCGCAGATTGTTGAGCAGCAGCGTCTGCTGGGTCTCGGCGAGGCCGAGCTCCCAGGGGGCGCCCGCGTGCTTGAGGCTCGTGAGCGGCGAGGCGCCCGTGCCGCCGTCGTGGCCGGACACGAGCACGACGTCGGCGTGGGCCTTGCTCACACCCGCCGCGACCGTGCCGACGCCGATCTCGGAGACGAGCTTGACGTGGATCCGCGCCCCCGGGTTGGCGTTCTTGAGGTCGTGGATCAGCTGCGCAAGGTCCTCGATGGAGTAGATGTCGTGGTGCGGCGGCGGGCTTATGAGGCCGACGCCCGGGGTGGAGCTCCGGATGCTCGCGATGAGCGGGTACACCTTGTGCCCGGGCAGCTGGCCGCCCTCGCCGGGCTTCGCGCCCTGCGCCATCTTGATCTGGATGTCGTCGGCGTGGGTGAGGTACATGCTCGTCACGCCGAAGCGGCCCGAGGCCACCTGCTTGACGGAGCTGCGGCGCTCGGGGTCGAGGAGACGGTCGACCGCCTCGCCGCCCTCGCCGGTGTTGGACCGCCCGCCGATGCGGTTCATGCCGACCGCGATGGTCTCGTGGGCCTCGGGGCTGATCGAGCCGAAGCTCATGGCGCCCGTCGCGAACCGCGTCATGATCGACTCGACGCTCTCGACCTCGTCGAGCGGCACGGGTGCCGCCTCGTCGGTGCGCAGCCGGAACAGCCCGCGCAGCGTGCCGAGGCGGGTGCTGCGGTCGTCGACGGCCCGCGTGTACTCGCGGTACACGTCCTCGCGCTGGGCGCGGGTCGCGTGCTGCAGCCGGAACACGGTCTCGGGGTCGAAGAGGTGGATCTCGCCGTCGCGGCGCCACTGGTACTCCCCGCCCTGCGCGAGCATGCGCGGGCCCGTCGGACCGCCGTCCGGCGGGTACGCGACGGCGTGCCGGCGCGCGACCTCCTCGGCGAGCACGTCGATTCCGACGCCGCCGAGCTGGCTCGTGGTGCCGGTGAAGTAGCGGTCGACGAGCTCCTGGCCCAGCCCGATCGCCTCGAACACCTGCGCGCCGCGGTACGACGCCACGGTCGAGATGCCCATCTTGCTCATGACCTTGAGCACGCCCTTGCCGAGCGCCTTGATGAGGTTGCGCGTGGCGGTGGGGGCGTCGACGGGCAGCGTGCCGCGCCGCACGAGGTCCTCGACGGACTCCATGGCGAGGTAGGGGTTGATGGCCGCGGCGCCGTAGCCGACGAGCAGCGCGCAGTGGTGCACCTCGCGCACGTCGCCCGCCTCGACGAGCAGCCCCACCCGGGTGCGGGCGCGGGTGCGGATGAGGTGGTGGTGCACCGCCGCGGTGAGCAGCAGCGACGGGATGGGCGCGAGCGTCGCGGTGGAGTCCCGGTCGGACAGCACGACGAACTGCGCACCGGCCCCGATCGCGCGGTCCACCTCGGCGCAGATCTCCTCGATGCGCCGTGCGAGCGCCGCCCCGCCGCCGGCCACCCGGTACAGGCCGGCCACGACGACGGTCGCGGGGCGGCCCTCGCCGTCCTCGATGTGGACGATCTTGGCGAGCTCGTCGTTGTCGATGACCGGGAACGGCAGGACGATGTGGGCGCAGTGCTGCGGCGTCGCCTCGAGGATGTTGAGCTCCGGGCCGATCGCCCCGCGCAGGCTCGTGACGAGCTCCTCGCGGATCGCGTCCAGCGGCGGGTTCGTCACCTGGGCGAACAGCTGCGTGAAGTAGTCGAACAGCAGCCGCGGCCGCTGCGACAGCACCGCGAGCGGGGTGTCGGTGCCCATGGACCCGATCGGCTCGGCCGCGTTGGCCGCCATCGGCGCGAGCAGGACCCGCAGCTCCTCCTCGGTGTAGCCGAAGGTCTGCTGCCGCCGCGTCACCGACGCCGCCGGGTGCACGACGTGCACCCGCTCGGGCAGGTCGGCGAGGTGGACGCGGTTCTCCTCCAGCCAGCGCGCGTAGGGCTGCTCGGCGGCGAGCTGGCTCTTGATCTCGGCGTCGTCGATGATCCGGCCCTGGCCGGTGTCGACGAGCAGCATGCGGCCCGGCTGGAGCCGGCCCTTGCGGACCACGTGGTCGGGCTCGATGTCGAGGACGCCGGTCTCGCTCGCCATGACGACGAGGCCCTCGCTCGTCACCCAGTACCGCGCGGGACGCAGGCCGTTGCGGTCGAGCACGGCCCCGATGAGGGTGCCGTCGGTGAAGGTGACGGAGGCGGGTCCGTCCCAGGGCTCCATGATGTCGGAGTGGTAGTCGTAGAACGCGCGCCGGGCGGGGTCCATCTCGGCGTGGTTCTCCCACGCCTCGGGGATCATCATGAGGACCGCGTGCGGCAGTGAGCGCCCGCCGAGGTGGAGCAGCTCCAGCACCTCGTCGAAGCTCGCGGAGTCGCTCGCGCCGACCGCGTTGACCGGGTACAGCCGCTCGAGGTCGCCGGGGATGAGCTCGCTGGACAGGCTGGACTCCCGCGCCCGCATCCAGTTGCGGTTGCCGCGGACGGTGTTGATCTCGCCGTTGTGGGCGATCATCCGGAACGGGTGCGCGAGCGGCCACGACGGGAACGTGTTGGTCGAGAAGCGCGAGTGCACGAGCGCGAGCTCGGTCGCGAGACGCCGGTCGGACAGGTCCGGGAAGAACGGCTCGAGCTGCCCGGTCGTCAGCATGCCCTTGTAGACGAGCGTGCGGCTGGACAGCGACGGGAAGTACACGCCGTGGTCGTTCTCGAGGCGCTTGCGCACGCAGAACGCGTAGCGGTCGAGCTCCAGGCCGCTCAGGCCGTCCGCGGGACCGCCCTCGGCGGGGACGAGGAACACCTGGCGGAAGACGGGCATGTACGCGCGCGCCGTCGGTCCGACGAGGTCGACCGCCACGGGGACGTCGCGCCAGCCGAGGACGCGCAGGCCCTCCTCCTCCGCGACGGTCTCGACCGCGGTCTCCGCGATCCGGCGCTCATCGGCCTGCGGCGGCAGGAACGCGATGCCGACGACGTAGCGGCCCGCGGCCGGCAGGACGACGCCGACGTCCTCGGCCACCTCGCGCAGGAAGGCGTCCGGCACCTGCAGGAGGATGCCGGCGCCGTCGCCGGTGTCGGGCTCCGCGCCGACGGCACCGCGGTGGTCGAGGTTGCGCAGCGCCGTGAGGGCGTGGTCGACGATGTCGTGCCCGGGTGTGCCGCGCAGCGTCGCGACGAAGGCGACGCCGCAGGCGTCGTGCTCGGCCGCGGGGTCGTACAGGCCCTCGTGGGGGCGGGGAGCGAAGCGCTCGTAGGCCGACAGGGTCATGTGCTCACCGTCCGGTCTGTCCAGTGGTGCAGTGGCGCCGCGGCGGGAGGCCGGGCAGGGTTCGAGGGCGTGCGGGCGGAGGCACAAGCGTACGCGGCCGGGCGCGGGCCGCGGCCGGCCGTCCGCCGCACGGACCGGGCGCGCCGCCCGGGGCGCGCCCCGTCGACCGGCCGCTGGTCGACCGGGGCGCTCCTCGACGAGGGCGCCCGGCC